>CAZFBC010000043.1:0-14482 GCA_964517245.1 uncultured Eubacteriales bacterium
AGGGAAACGTCCCTCGCCCGTCTCCGGATCGCCTAAATCACCGCTTATGCTCGCTCCGATGATCTCCTCGACCTCCGAGCGGGCGCAGAGGGGGAAGTGTACCTGCGGTACGTGTCCCCGAACGGGGGTGACAGGGGAGGGGGGAAGGTGTCAGAATGGGGGCGGGGGAGCGGGCTCCCCCTAAACGCCGGCCCGGCGGGCGGCGTAATCTCCGATGGAAGAAGAGACGAGGACCTCCGTGGAAGAACGAGAGATCATCGAAGGATGCCTGCGGGGGAGCCCCGTCTCGGGCCGGGCGATGCTCGACGCCTACGGGAACCTGGTCCTGTCGGTGGCCCTCAACGTGCTGGGCAACAGGCAGGACGCCGAGGACATCTGCCAGGAGACCTTCCTGCAGGTCTTCCGCCGGCTCGACACCTACGACCCGGACAGGAGCTTCAAGACCTGGCTCCTGACCATCGCCTACAGGAGATCGCTCGACATGCTCAGGAAAAGGCGGCGCTTCTCGGAGTTCTCGGCCCGGGCCCGGTTCGACCCGGCCCTGATGGCGCGGGGCGGCAACCCCGGTCCGGCCGACCCCGAGCCCCTGCCCTCGGCCCTGCTGAAGGCCCTGTCGCCGCGCGAGCGGACGGCCCTGACGCTCTGGGCCAACGAGGGCTACACCGCCAAGGACATCTCCGAGGTCCTGTCCTGCTCGGCCTCGACGGCCCGGGTCTACCTGTTCAACGCCCGCCGGAAGATCAAGGCGCTTTTGGAGAACGACCATGGACTTCTGCAGAATAGCTGACCGGCTCTACGCCGCCGTGCCCCTGCGGCCCTTCAGGGATTGGCTCATCCGGGCCCACATGGAGAGGTGCCCCGCCTGCCAGGCGGGCCTGCTCAGCCGCGAGGAGGCCCGGGGCCTGCTCGTCTCCAGGGAGGCGCTGGGGGCCCCCGGCGATCTGTGGCGGCGCATCGCGGCCGGGGAGGCGCGGCGGACGGCGGCCGCGGAGGCGCGTCCCGCCCGGGGCGTCCCGGCCTGGCGCTGGGCCTCGGCCGCGGCCATGGCGGCTGTCGTGGCCCTGACCGGTTTCTGGCTCCTCCGGCAGACCGGCAGGCCGGGCTTCGACCTCATGGCCGTCGCCCCGGTCGACCGCTTCGAGATCGAGTACGTCAATGTGGGCGGGGCGCCCGCGCAGACGTTCGTCTATCAGCCCCAGGGGACGGACACCGTCCTCGTCTGGGCGACGCGGAATCCTTGACGGGAGGCCCGACATGAAAAAAACACTCTCTCTGATCGTCCTCGCCGCCTTCGCGGCGGCGGGAGCGGCCGCGGCCTCGGCCGGAACGGCCGGCGACGAGGCGGTCCAGAGCGCGAAGGCGACCGGCTTCGAGCTGAAGATCAGAGTTCTCGAGGGCAGCCGGGACAAGGCCCTCGCTCCCGGCCGGCCCGTCACCTCGTCGTTCCTGGAGTTCCTGAATTTCGCCAACTTCGACTCCGCCGAGGACGCGGCCACCGAAGAACAGATCAAGAAGGTCTTCAGCCTCAAAGACCTCCGGCTGTTGACCGAGGCCCCGCTCGTCTGGGCGAAGGGGAAGACCGACAAGGCCTTCCACATGTTCCGGCTCAACGGCCAGGAATACCTGGTCATGGTCACGCCGGGCCGGCTGCCCGAGAAGAACCAGTTCCGCATCGAGGTCCACGAGCAGGGCCCCGCCAAGAAGACCAGCCTGCTCGACACGGAATTCACCCTGCCCGAGAAGACCGCGGCCGTGTTCGGCTTCGAGACGACGGAGCTCAAGCCCTACTTCATCACCCTGAGGCTCGCGCGCTGGCTCGGCGAGCCGGCCGGCGCCGCAACGATCGACGTCCGCGGCAAGGGCGACGAGAAGGTCAAGCCGCCCAAGCTCGTCAAGGAGGTCGAACCTGTCTACCCGGAGGCGGCCAGGAAGGCCGGGATCGAGGGCGTCGTCATCATCGAGGCGACGACCGACACCTACGGCCGGGTCGTCGAGGCCAAGGTCCTCCGGGGCGTGCCGGAGCTCGACCAGGCCGCCGTCGACGCCATCAAGCAGTGGGTCTACGAGCCCATGGTCATCGACGGCAAGCCCAAGCCGATGGTGTTCACCGTGACCACGCGGTTCAAGCTGGACGACAAGAAGAAGCCGCAGGTCGCCGGCGCCGTCGGCGCCGTCGGCGGCGTCTTGGCCGGCGGGGCGCCGGCCGGCAAGCCGGACGCCCAGGAGCTCGCGAAGTTCGAAGGCGACGCCGTCCGGGCCGTCGGCGAGGTCAAGCCGCCCAAGCTCGTCAAGCAGGTCAGCCCCGTCTATCCGGAGACGGCCCGTCAATCCAGGGTCGAGGGCGTCGTCATCCTCGAGGCCAAGACCGACGAACAGGGCAACGTCGTCGACGCCAGGGTCCTGCGCTCCGTCAAGGGCCTCGACCAGGCGGCCCTCGACGCCGTCCGGCAGTGGAAGTACGAGCCCATGGTCATCGACGGCAAGCCCCGCAAGGTCGTCTTCACGGTGACCGTCCGCTTCGTCCTCGACCAGGGCAAGCTGGGCAAGTTCACCAAGGAGTTCGCCCGGGACGCGGTCCTGGTCGCGAACGAGATCAAGCCGCCCAAGATCGTCAATGAGGTCTTCCCCGTCTATCCGGAGGCCGCCCGGTCGGCCGGTGTTCAGGGGGAGGTCATCCTCGGCGTCAGGACCGACGAGCAAGGCCGGGTCGTGGACACCATGGTCCTGAAGTCCGTCCCGCTGCTCGACCAGGCGGCCATCGACGCCGTCCGGCAGTGGGTCTACGAGCCCTTCCTCAAGGACGGCAAGCCGACGGCCGCGGTCTTCTCGGTCACCGTCAACTTCAGGCTTCAGTAGCGGCGGGGGATCATTTCAGGCCCGCGACCCAAGCCTCGAGGAGGCCGAGCTCCTCGGCGGTCAGGGCCTTGCCCGGGGGCATGGGCTTGCCCGCGATCCCGGCCTCGCGCCGCACCTTCTTCAGCAGGTAGCTCGCCCCGGGGGCCGTCCGGTCGACGATCTTGGCCGGCGGAGCCTGCCGGCTCGGGGCGTCGACGACCGCGGCCAGGTTGGCCGGCTCGAGGTTCAGGCCGGCCGGCGGCATCCGGCCCTTGTGACACCCGGCGCACCTGCTCCCGACGAGCGCCTTGACGCCCTCGGGGACTTCCGCGGCCGCCCAGCCTCCGGCGACGGCGGCGAGGGCGAGGACCGCGAGAACGGCGCGGTGGCGTCTCACGGCAGCTTCACCTTCGAGTAATCGAGCTCCGACCCGAACAGGCTGTGCGGGATGAGGAAGATGAGCAAGGTGACGAGCGAGGCGGCGATGACGAACGGCCGGGCCGGTTTCCCCTTGCGGCCCGTGACGAGGGCGACGATCCAGAAGAGGAAGGCGACGAGGGTCTTGTTGTCCGTGAGGTCCGTACCGAAGGGGAAGCCGCTCCAGGCGACGCCGAAGGCGAACTTCTGCATGAGCGGGCCGAGGACGAAGCCCCCGACGAAGAGCAGGGGGACGGTCCAGAGGACGTAGCGGCGCGAGTCGCGCTTCCCGTCGAGGGCGGCCAGCCCGGACGCGGTGGCCATGAGCATCCCCGCGAAGATGACCGCGACGTGGAGGATGATGAGCCAGTCCGGAACGGGGTCCTTGAAGCGGATGACGACCGGGGCGTCCCCCGAGAGCGGCGTCAGGACGTAGCCGCCGGTCAGGAGGACCTTGTAGGCGAGCTTGCCCGCGGCCGGCTGAGCGGGCAGGCTCCCGACGAGCCGGCCCTCGTCCCGGACGAGGGGCACGCGGGTCCAGGCGTCGTCCGTCTTGAACCGCTTCCATTCGAGCCAGCCCTTGACCTGGGGCGGCGCGGCGACGGCGATCCCGGCGTCGCCCGACGTGTCGGCGCTCCGCGGCAGGCGGTACCGGACCTCGATGCCGCCGAGGTCGGACTTGCCCCGCAGGGGATAGGTCGGCCCGGTCTTCCGCTGGTAGACGGCCGACCCCAGGGTGATGACGACGGCCAGGAGCCAGAAGAGGCCTTTCTTCATCGGCGCCTAGTCCTTGACCTCGATCGACCCGAACACCGCCGACCCCTTGATGAAGAGCTTGCCGCCGGTGCCCCCCTCGGGCGCGGCCGGCTTGCGGCTCTCGATCGAGCCGAGGACAGGGCTCCCCTCCAGGACGACCTGCCAGTCGCGGGGGACGAAGACCTCGATGCCGCCGAAGACCGCCGACAGCGCCAGGGCGGCCTCGCCGCCGGCGAGCTTGGCGCCCCGCAGGTCGATCTCGGCCGAGCCGAAGACGACCTCGGCCTTGCCGCCCCGGAAATTCTGGGACTCGACCTTGCGCGACGAGCCCGAGAAGACCTGGTGGATGTCCAGGGTGTCGCCGGCGAACCCGGGGAGGTCCTTTTTGGCCCGGCCGACCGCCGGCCTCAGGAGGATCCACAGGCCCGCGACGATGATGGCCACGGGCCAGGCGAAGCGGGCGGCGGAGCGGAAGATCCCCCACTCGATGAGGAGGAAGAACACGCCGAAGAGGATGAAGAAGATCCCCGAGCCGATGTTCCTGAAGTTGTTGCTGAGGAGGATCGAGATGCCGATGAGGATGAAGACGACCGGCCAGTAGTCCGAGACGAGATCGCCGAAGTCCAGCCGGCCCATCCGGTCGAGAAGGAAGACGACGCCCATGACGATGAGGAGCAGACCCCAGAAGATACGGCCCTGGCCCTTGCGTTCGCTCATTGTTTCCCTCCTGTCCCGATTAGGATATCACAGCGGGCGAGGGCCCGCCAAGGATTCCGGCGCCCGTCAGAGGCGGCGGATGTTCATGCCGCCGGAGACCTCGATGACCGCGCCGGTCGAGAAGGCGAGGTCGCCGCGGGCCAGCATGGCGACGGCCCGGCCGACGTCCTCGGGCCGCCCCCAGCGTCCCTGGGGGACGAGGCCGCCGGCGATCAGCCGGTCGTACTTGTCCTTGACCCCGGCCGTCATGTCCGTGGCGACGATCCCGGGCCGGACCTCGAAGACGCCGATGCCCCGGCCGGCCAGGGCGTCGGCGAAGACGGTCGCGGTCATGCTCAGGGCCGCCTTGGAGACGCAGTACTCGGCCCGGCTGGTCGAGGAGACGACGGCCGAGATCGAGGTGATGAAGACGACGGACGGCGGGGGGCCGCCCGGCAGGCGCTTCTGCCCGGCCATCCTCCGGGCCGCGTTCTGGGTCAGGAAGAACGGCCCCCGGGCGTTGACGGAGAGCAGCCGGTCGTAGCTCGCCGGCTCGGTTTCGAGGACGTCCGCGCGCTTGGCCGGCGCGACGCCGGCGTTGTTGACCAGGACGTCGATCCGTCCGCACACGCCGGCGGCCGCGTCGAGCATCCGGTCGTGGTCCACGATCCGGGCGATGTCGCCCGCGACGGGCAGGAACCTGCCGCCGAGCTTCTCCGCCTCGGCCTTGACCTCGAAGAGCCCTTTCCTTCTGTTCCCGGGCTCGAAGACAACGTCGATGCCGACGACGTCGAAGCCCTCCCGGACGAGGGCGATCGCGATCGCCCGGCCGATCCCCCGGCCGGCGCCGGTGACCACCGCCGCGGGCCTGACGAGACGCGTTTTTCTGGCCAAGCTCATCCTCCTAGACGACGGTCCTGCCCTCGCGGAAATCCTCCCACACGGTCTCGAACCAGCCCTCCGGCCGGGGCACGGGCCGGACCGGCACCCAGTTCTTGAGGAACCGGCCCCGGGCGTCCACGCGGACCTCCAGAACGTGCGTATCGACGAAGTCGCCCCGCCCGGCGAGGGAGAAGGCCCAGCGGGCGCCGAGGAGCGGGTGGGGCGTTTGTCCGTCCGGGTCCGGGACGAGATAGGAGCCGCGGCTCCGGCCGCCGCGGTCGAGGTACTCGCCGATGGCTTCGAGATAGACGGCGTGGGTCAGGGCCAGGTCCAGGGCGCCGAACGCCTCGGGGAGGTCCCGGGCCGTCGCGGCCCCGATCTCGCGCCGGGCCCTCAGCCATAACCCGCGGGCTTCCGCCCGGGCGTCGCGGACCTCCGCGGGCCGCCTGACGACGGCGCCGCAGGCCGACATCCGGCCCCTGATCTCGGCGAGGCACGCCGCGGGCGTCAGGGGAGCCGTCCCTCCGCGTTCGAGCATGGCCTCGGCCAGCCCGAGCTTCTCGAGGACGACGCCCCCGGCCGCGCGGGCGAAGGCGGCGGCCGCGAGCGGCCGGGCCGGCCGCCGGCGGGCGATGTACAGGGCCGCCCGGGCGCTCCCGACCTGCCCGGCGTTGAGGGCCGAGCCGCCGGGCCGGGTGACGCCGTGCGTGCCGCAGACCTCGCCGACGGGGAAGAGGCCGCGCACGCCCGACTCCCACCACAGCGAGCCCCTGAACCCGCCGTTGTTGTGCTGGGCGCAGACGGCGATCTCGAGGGGCTCGCGGGCGAGGTCGATGCCGTGGGACCTGTAGAGCTCGACCGCGGGCGCGTTCATCCTGGCCAGGCGGGCGATGGGCGTCTTCAGCATGGCCCCCGACCGCTCGAGGTAGCCGCGGGCCTCCGCCCCGAGCAGGCCAGGCTCGAACGGCCCCAGCCGGCCGCCGCCGGCGTCGCGCCGGAAGTCGAGGAAGACGCGGCGGCCCTTGGCCACGGTCTCCTCGTGGACGAGGACGTCGACGAGGGACGAGCCGCCGTCGAGGGCCTTGCGCGGGTCGAACGGCCACTGGTAGCCCTTGAGGAACACGGCCGTGCCGAGGCGGCCCATGTCGGGGAAAAAATCGTTGAGGAACTCGCGCTCGTCGCCGCCCCGCGCGTCGGTCGAGACGTAACGGGGGACGGCCTGCTGGTAGGTCCCCGAGACGTTCCAGCGGAACTTGACCGAGGCCAGCCCGAACTGCGACTCGGTCAGGTTCTGGGCGGCGGCGCCGGCCTCGAAGAGCAGGCCGTGCGAGCCCGCCTGGCTCTCGGGATAGACCGAGTGCCCGTACATCCCGCCGGGCCCGCCCGTGGCGACGACGACGCTCGCCGCGTTGAAAAGGACGAAGCCGCGGTTGGCCGACCCGAGCTTTTTCCGGTCGAGGGCGACGGCGCCGACGGCCCGCCTGGCCGCGCCCTTCCCCTCGACGACGAGGGCGACCGCCTCGTGGCCGTCGAAGACGGGGATCCCGCGGGCCCGGACCTCGTCGGCCAGGCGCTCGAACATGAGCCTCGAGGTCAGCGGCCCGGCCGAGGTCGCCCTCTGGCGCGGGTCGTGGTCGGTCTTGTACCCGACGTAGGCGCCGTAACGGTCGTGGGGGAAGGGGACCCCGAGGCCGGCGAGATGGAAGAAGGCCTCGAGCGAGCCCTGGGCCTCGGCCAGGGCGATGTCGCCGTGCATGGAGCCGCCCGCGGCCAGGTCGCGGGCCATGTCGAAGGCGGAGTCGGGGACGTCGCCCGCGAGCGAGAGCTTGTAGTAGGTCTGCTTGTCGGAGCCCGACTCGGCCGACGCCCCGGCGCCGAAGCGGCTCGTGACGACGGCGACGTCGGTCCGGCCCAGGCGGTGGAGCCGGACCGCGGCGTTGAGACCGGCCGCCCCGCTGCCGACGACGAGGGTGTCGAGGGAGCGGACCGGGAAGGCCCGCCCGCCGATCCCGACCGTGCCCGTCGTCATCGCGGCGCGAGCCCCTTGGCCGCCAGGGCCGCGAGCGCGCCGAAGGCCGCGAGGAAGACGAGCCCGAAGACGATGAAGGCGTCCGCGGCCAGGAACAGGACCGCGTAGCAGTAGATGAACATGAAGCCGAAGAAGATCCACCAGCGCTTCTTGAAGAGGAGGAAGCCGAGGACGGCCAGGGCCAGGGCCGTGAATCCGACGAGCGCCGCGCGTGCGTCGGACGTCTCGACGAGAATGAGCAGGGCGTAGGCGCCGGGCAGGAGGAGCCAGAGGCCCTTCCTCTTCCGCGAGGCGATGATGAGGGCCGAGCCGACGGCCGCGGCGGCGAAGCCGATGACCGCCAGAAGCTCGAGGAGCCAGGGCGGTCCCGGCCGGCCCTCGGCCAGGCGCTTGATCTCGGTCAGCATCCTCTTTTCCATGACGAAGTGGGCCGGGTCGAGGAGCCAGAAGGAGGCGAGCCGGCCGACAGGGCCCGGCAGGGGCTCGCCCTTGCTCCGGGCGAGGAGCCGGCTTGCGCCGGGGAAGCGGGGCTCGAGGACGAAGGAGCCCCAGTTCTTGAGGACGAGCGCGCTGTCGGGCTCGACCATCGCGACCTTCCAGCCCGGCCCGGCGTCCTTCCCTTCCTTGACCAGCCCGAAGAGGTAGCCGGGCTTGGCGGCCCGGACGAAATCCTTCTCCTGGCGCTTCTGCCACTCCGGCCGGACCTCGAGGACGTTGTGGATGTCGGCGAGGACGAGGTTCTCGAGCCAGGCGTAGCTGTAGAAGCCGGCCCGTTCCTGGCCGATCTGGACGAGCCAGGGCCAGACCGTCTCGGGCAGCTCGCCGATGCTGACGCCCCGCGTTCCCGTGACCACGCCGCCGAGCCAGGCGTCGTCGCCCGCGAGGGGCCGGGTGGCGTCCTTGCCCATGGCCCCCCAGTTGAGGAACCAGGGCCGGGCGACGAAGGTGTAGACGGCGATGGCGGCGAGGATGACGAGGAACGCGGCGACGGTCAGGACGAGGCCGGAGCGTTTCTTCTTGTCGTTCATGGTTCCCTCCGTTAGCGTGCGGTTTCCCTGTACTCCGGGTCCCGGACGACGCAGCCGACGCGCTTCTGTTCGCGGAGAAGGCGCGAGCAGAGCGAGCACGTCGTGCAGGTCTTGCCCGGGTCGAGCCGGCCCGTGCGGACGAGGTCGGCGGCGAAGTCGGGGCAGGCCAGGGCGCCGCGGCCCAGGCCGACGACCGCGGTCCGGCCCGAGGCGACCATGGCCGCTCCGACCCCCGGCGCCAGGGCGCGGAGCCAGGAGTATCCGGCCCCGACGACGGCGACGCCCGGCGCGGCGCCCTGCATCTCCGCCGCGACGCCGAGGTGGCGGGCGACGCCCTCGAGCGGATGCTCCGGCGGGACCGGGCCGCCCGGGACCGGCGTGTCGAACGGCCGGCCGAAGTGCGGCTTCCAGGCGGGGATGCCCAGCGACAGGGCCAGGAAGCCGACGCCGGCGCGGGCCAGCATCCCGACGAGAGCCTTGGCCTCGGCGAGGTCGGGCCGCTCGGGCTCGTCGGGGTCCATCCCGAAGCCGAAGGGGAAGGGGACGAGGTCGGTCGCCGACAGGCGGCTCGTGACCAGGAGCGACGGCGCCTCCTCGCGGATGAGGCGGACCGTTTCGAGGAGGAGGCGCGTCCTGTTCTCGAACGGGCCGCCGTAGCGGCTGTCGGCCCGGTCGTGGGCGGCCAGGGTTTCCGAGACGAGGTAGCCGTGGCAGGCCTTGACGTCGACGCCGTCGAACCCGGCCGAGGCGGCCAGGTCGGCCGCCTCGACGAAGTCGTCCCGGACCGCCGCGAGCTCGGAGTCGGAGACGAGGGGATGGTCGGGCGGCAGGCCGTGGAGCGGGTCGAGGTGGGGGTTGTGCTGGACGATGACCGGCCGGGGCGTCCCCTCGGGCTTGGAGAAGCGGCCGGAGTGGGTCAGCTGGAGGACGAGGATCGGCCGGTGGGCCGGCCCCCATTCCTTCTTCGCCGCCGCGCGGGACTCGTCGACGAGCCGGGCGAACCCGCCGAGCGTCCTGTCCGTGAGCAGGAGCTGGCCGGGGTTGGAGCGCCCCTCGGGGCGGACGGCCGTCGCCTCGCACCAGACGAGCCCGGCGCCGCCCGCGGCGTATCTCCGGTACCTCCGCCGCGTCGCCTCGGACGGCTCGCCGCCGGGTTCGGCGTCGGCCCCTTCCATGGGCAGCACGGCCAGGCGGTTCGGCGCCTCCCGGCCCGCGAGGCGCGTCCTTTGAAGGAGAGGGGAGATGTCGTCGCTCCAGGGGATGTCGAGGCCGAGACGGCCGGCCTCGGCGCGGAGGTCGTCGGCCGAGCGGAGCCGGAACCGGCCGTGCGGGGCCATCGCCGCCTACCTCCGGTCCCCGCCGGCCAGGCGGCGCACGGCCTGGATGTCGCGCCGGACCCTCTGTTCGCAGGCCGCGGGCCAGCGGTCCCTCGGCAGGACGGCCAGCTTGCCGGAGTCCATGAGCTCCCGGGTCCGGACCGACAGGGCCAGCAGGCGGACGAGCTCCGGCACGGCCAGGTCCGGGAAGCGGGCCAGGAACTCCGGGTCGTGGACGGGGATGAGGAAGTCGCCGCCGTGGTCCTCGACGGTCAGGGTCAGCGCGGGGTGGGCCGCGGCCAGCGGCTCGACGACGGCCGCGAGATCGACGACGCCCTTGCCCGCCTCGGCCGTGAACGAGACGAAGCCGTCGCGCGTCAGCGCCAGGCCGCCGTCCTTGACGTGGGTCGTCACGACCCAGGGCCCGAGCCGCCGGGCCGCCGCGACCGGGTCCTCGAGCATGGTCAGGAGGTTCATCGTGTCGAGGCAGATGCCGAGGTACTCGCCGGGCGAGGCGCCGCACATGTCGAACAGCCGCAGCAGCTCGAAGGAGGTGAACTCGAAGTGCGTCTCGATGGCCAGCACGACGCCGAAGTCCCGGAGCATGGGACGCTGGGCCCGGAGGGCGGGGGCCATGGCCCGGAGGAGGTCCTCGGTCGGCGGGGAGTCCTTCTTCCAGCGCATCAGCCCGCCCGAACAGGACCGGACCGTCGACGAGCCGACGTGGAAGGCCTGCTCGGCCGCCCGGCGGTTGCCGGCGACGATGTCCCTGGGCCGGCCCGTGTCGAGGCAGACCGGGATGTGCTCGCCGCCTCCCCACTCGATGTAGAGGCCGTTCTCCGCGGCGTAGCTCCGCAGCTCGCCGAGCGCCGTCCTGTCGAGGACGGTCCCCGGCGGGACGTCGACCCCGGAGAACTGGACGCCGTCGGCCCCGTTCAGGACCGCCCACTCGAGCATCTCGAAGGGGGAGAGCTCGAGGGGCTTCAGGCTGTAGGTGTCGACTCCGACTTTGAGCTTGCGCATGGCCCCGTCCGGCGGCCTCATTCTATCAGTTTTGGCGGCCGCCGGGTAGATTTTCTTGGCTTGAAATGGTCCCGTCCTTGGGATATCCTAGGCGCCGCAATGAACGCGAAGAAGATCGTCGCGGCCCTGGCCTTGCTCGCCGGGCTGGCCCCGGCCGCTGCGCGGGCCCAGTCCTCCATCGTCAGCCAGATCGCCGGGGACGAGGCCGCGACCGAGAAGCTCCACTTCAGCCTCAACTTCGGCCTGAACTGCGCCACGCTCGCGGGGGCCGGGGCCGAGCGGCTCGGCGGGCCAAGCGTCGGTCTCGCGGCGACGGTCCGGCTCAACGGCCGGCTCTCGCTCGTCCCCGAGGTCACGCTGCTGTCGCGCAAGGGCGTCACGGCCATCCCGTTCTTCACGACCGGGGACCCGGAGCTCGACCCCTATTTCGCCGACCCGGCCAAGTCGGCCCTGGTTCTCGACTACGTCGACATCCCCGTCCAGATCAGGTACCGGCTGGGGCGCTTCAACGTCGGCGGGGGACCGTTCGTCGCCTTCCTGAGCAAGGCCACGGAGCGCTTCCGGGCCGAGCCCGAGACCGGCGGCGAGCTGCTGTACACGGCGGACGTCACCGGGGAGTTCCGGAAGACCGATTACGGACTGGTCCTCGAGGCCTCGTGGACGATCACCAGGCCGCGGCGCGGCGCGGGGCTCATCTTTCACGTCCGCTGGCAGGCCGGGTTGCCCGATCTCCTCCGGGACACCGGGAGCCACCTCGCCGTCCTCGGCCCGACGCTCCGCAACAGGGTCCTCCAGATCTACCTGAGCTTCCCGTTCGTCCGCTGAGACCACCGAAGGAGAGACGACATGCTCGACAAGATGCAGGACGCGCTGATCGCCGGCCGGAAGGCCGAGGTCGAATCGCTGGTCGACCAGGCCCTGGCCGCCGGCCTGCCCGCCGCCCGGATCCTCAACGAGGGGCTCATCCCCGGCATGGAGCGTCTCGGCGTCCAGTTCAAGAACAACGAGGTCTTCATCCCCGAGGTCCTCGTCGCCGCCCGGGCCATGAACGCGGGCCTGGGCAAGCTCGAGCCGCACCTGGCCAAGGCCGGGGTCAAGCCCCGGGGCGTCGTCGTCATCGGCACGGTCAAGGGCGACCTCCACGACATCGGCAAGAACCTCGTGTCCATGATGCTCCGCGGCAACGGCTACAAGATCGTCGACCTGGGGGTCGACGTCGCCCCGGAGAAGTACCTCGCGGCGGCCCGCGAGAGCGGGGCCGGGGCCATCGCCCTGTCGGCCCTGCTGACGACGACCATGGTCCAGATGAAGGCCGTCGTCGAGGCCGTCGGCCAGGCCGGCCTGGGCGTCCCCGTCGTCGTCGGCGGGGCGCCGGTCACGCGCGAATACGCCGACCGCATCGGCGCCCAGGGCTACGCCCCCGACGCGGCCTCGGCCGTCGAGGAGATCGGGCGGCTCATCGCCTGCTGACGGCCCGGCGATGACCTCGCGCCGGCTCGTCGTCGACACCCTGGAATTCCGCTCCCCGGAAAGGGTCCCGCGGCAGCTCTGGACGCTGCCCTGGGCCGAGAGGACCTGGCCCGCCGAGCTGGCGGCCATCCGCGCGAGGTTCCCCGACGACATCGTCACCTCGCCGGCGTTCCTGCGCGAGCCGCTGCGGACGTCGGGCCGGGAGTACGAGCCGGGCCTGTACGTCGACGAGTGGGGCTGCCGCTTCGAGAACCGGCAGGCCGGCATCATCGGCCAGGTCAAGGACCCCGTCGTCAGGGAGTGGGGCGACCTCGACGCCGTCCGCGCCCCCAGGGAGCGGCTGAGCGTGGACACGGCCGGGGTCGACGCGTTCTGCGCGGCGACGGACGCCTACGTCCTGGCCAGGACCTGGTCGCGGCCCTTCGAGCAGAGCCAGTTCCTGCGCGGGCCGGAGAACCTCTACGCGGACCTGGCCGAGCGGCCCGAGGGGCTCTTCCGGCTCCTCGAGAAGGTCCACGGCTTCTATAAAGAGGAGATGGAGCTCTGGGCCGGGACGGCGGTCGACGCCCTCGTCTTCGCCGACGACTGGGGCGGCCAGAGCGCGCCGCTCGTCGCGCCGGCCCTTTGGCGGGAGGTCTTCAAGCCGCTCTACCGGGAATACGTGGAGATCGCTCACCGCCGCGGCAAGCACGCCTTCATGCACTCCGACGGCCACATCGCCGCGATCCTGCCGGACCTCGTCGAGATCGGGGTCGACGCGATCAACGCCCAGATCTTCTGCATGGACGTCGAGGAGATCGGGCGGCGGTTCGCCGGGAAGATCACCTTCTGGGGCGAGGTCGACCGGCAGCACCTGCTGCCCTACGGCACGCCGGCCGAAGTGGCGGCGGCGGTGCGGAGGGCGCGGCGGGCCCTGGAGCGCGAGGGCGGGGTCATTGCCCAGTGCGAGTTCGGGATCGGCGCCCGGCCGGAGAACGTCGCGGCCGTGTTCGAGGCCTGGGACGAGCCGCGGGGGGCCTGAGGGCGGCGGGCCCGGCGGGGGCGGGCTAGAACGGCATCGAGGCGAGATAGGCCCCGACGAAGGCCAGGACGACGGCCAGCACCTTCCAACCGGTCAGCTTCTCCTTGAGGAAGACGACCGCCAGGATGACGATGAAGATCGTGTTGAGCTGGTTGAGCACGGCGGCGACCGAGGCCTTGGCGTACTTCATGCCGCCCATCCAGAGGATGAGCGAGAGGTAGGAGCCGAAGAACGCCGCCGGCACGAGGGCCTTCCAGTTGCGGCGGTCGAGGAGGGGGGAGAGGATGGCCCGCCGGTCCCGGAGGAAGGGGACGAGGACGGCCAGGGCCAGCGTGCCGCCGGCGATGCGGACGGAGGTCGCCCAGAAGACCGACACCGTGCCCAGGATCGGCTTGACCATGACGATGCCCAGGGCGACGAAGAACATGGCCAGGATGCCGTAGACGACGCCGGCGACGAGGTCCTTGCGGTCGATCCTCTCGATCTTGCCTTCCTTGGAGAGGGTCAGGAGCGCCGAGACGACCAGGGCCGCGCCGAGGAGCTGGACGGGGGAGAGGCGCTCGCCGAGGAAGACGAAGGACAGGCCGATGACGAACGGGGCGTAGAAGCAGTCGACGATGGCCGTCAGGCTGGCCCCGAGGCGGTTGAGGGCGTGGAAGAAGAGCGTGTCGGAGACGGCGATGCCGAGGACGCCGCTGACGAGGAGCAGGGCCGTGGTGGCGAGGGGGACGGCGGGCGCGAGCGGCTCGCCGAGGACGAGCAGGGTCGGCGCGATGAGGCCCAGGGCCAGGACGTTCTTGCCCAGGTTGAGGCCGACGGGGTGGACGCGGCGGCCGGTGACGCGGAACAGGATGACGGCGATTGCCCAGACGACGCCCGAGGCCAGGGCGAGGATCTCGCCGAGGGAGCGGACGGAGGAGAGGTTGTCGAACACGGAGGGAACCTATAGCAGAGTCGCCTCTGTCAGTCAATTGGCCTCGGGGATCGTCCTCGCTCGCTGCGGTGATTC
>CAZFBC010000044.1:0-10847 GCA_964517245.1 uncultured Eubacteriales bacterium
CAGGACCGGATGATGCGGAGGGCGATCTCCCCGCGGTTGGCGACCAGGATCTTGGCGATCATCGGGCCTCAGCTCTCGGGCAGGATGGCGAAGAGCTTCTGGCCGTACTCCACGGGCTTGGCGTTCTCCCCGTAGATCTCGACGACCGTCCCGTCGACGTCGGCCTCGATCTCGTTCATGAGCTTCATGGCCTCGATGATGCAGAGGGTCTTACCCTTCCGGACGGGGTCGCCGATGTCGACGAAGGGCGCCGAGGTCGGGTCGGGGGCCCGGTAGAAGGTCCCGACCATGGGGGAGGTGATCAGGTGGTGGCCCTTGGCGGCCGCGACCGCCGTGAGCCGGGCGTCCTCGGCCGCCGCGGGCTCGACCGGAACGGTCGGCCCGGGGGGGGCCGGCGCGGCGGCCGGCGGGGGGCAGGGGTCCGGGGCGGCCCGCCCGATCTTGACCTTCAGGCCCTCGACCTCGAGCTCGAAGGCCGAGATGCCCTTCTCCTCGAGCAGGGCGACGAGCTTGCGGACCTCGTCGTAGTCGATCTTGCCCTTCATGGGGCTCTCTTCCGCCTGGACAGGCTTGCTGTTCTTGTCGGTCATGCCCTTTTCCACCTCGCTAGGTGACCCTTACCTTATCGGCATCCCCCCGAAAAGTCAAGCCGGCCCCGGCCATTTGACGGGCCGGGGGGGGTTCGCCTATGATGGCCCGAGGGACGGGCCAGATGTTCGAACAGCTCTCCGGGCGCCTCGAGAGGATGACGAAATTCCTCCGGGGCGAGGTCAAGGTCACGGACGCGAACATGGCCGAGGCCCTGAAGATGCTGCGCCTGGCCCTCCTCGAGGCGGACGTCAGCTACAAGGTCGTCAAGGACTTCGAGGCCCGGGTCCGGGACAAGGCCCGGGGCGAGGAGGTCCTCGGCGGCCTGAACCCCGCCCAGCAGGTCATCAAGATCGTCCACGAGGAGCTCGCCGCGGTCCTCGGCGGCGAGGCGAAACCCCTCCAATTCGCCGGCCGCCCGCCGTCGATCTTCATGCTGGTCGGCCTCCAGGGCAGCGGCAAGACGACGACCTGCGGCAAGCTCGCCCGCTGGGTCTCCGGGATCGGGAAGAGCCCCCTCCTCGTCTCGTTCGACCTGAAGCGGCCGGCCGCCCAGGACCAGCTGAGGACGATCGCCGCCTCCCTGGGCTTTCCCTTCTACGAGATGCCCTCGGGCCGGACGGCCGTCCCTCGGGACACCCTGAAGGAGCTGCTGGCGCACGCGGCCAACCGGGGGTTCGACCCCCTCATCGTCGACACGGCCGGCCGCCTCCACGTCGACGACGAGCTCATGGACGAGCTGAGGCTCGTCCGGGACGTCCTGAGCCCCGTCGAGGTCATCTATGTCGGGGACGCCATGACGGGCCAGGACGCCGTGCGCAGCGCCCGGGCCTTCGAGGAGAGGATCGGCCTCACGGCCGTCGTCCTGACCAAGCTCGACGGCGACGCGAGGGGAGGGGCGGCCCTGTCCATCGTCGCCGCGACCGGCCGTCCGATCAAGTTCGTCGGCGTCGGCGAGAAGCCCGACAAGCTCGAGGTCTTCCACCCCGGGCGCATGGCCTCGCGCATCCTGGGCATGGGCGACGTCCTCTCGCTCATCGAGAAGGCCAGCGACGAGGCCGGCGCGGCCGAGACCGAGGAGATGGCCCGCAAGCTCCGCAGGAACGAGTTCACGCTCGACGACTTCAGGAAGCAGATCGCCCAGCTGAGGAAGATGGGCCCGCTCGCCGACGTCCTCGGCCACCTGCCCCGGGTCGGGCCGCTCAAGGGGCTGGCCGGGGCCCGGGTCGACGAGGCCAGGGTCGTCCATTTCCAGGCCATCATCGATTCCATGACCCCGTCGGAGAGGGCCGACCCGCGGCTCCTCAACGGCAGCCGCCGGGCCCGCATCGCCCGCGGCAGCGGCCGCCCCGTCCACGAGGTCAACCAGCTGGTCAGGCAGTTCCTGGAGATGCGGAAGATGATGGGCAGCGCCTCGGTGCGCAAGCTCCTCGGCGGCCTGAAGTAGGCCCTCCCGCTAGCGGGCCTCGAGGATGTGGTCGACGCACTCGAGCCAGAAGGCGGCGTAGTCCTCCCAGAAGACGAAGTTGCAGCCCCAGTGCGGGGCGGGGTCGGACGTGTAGGCCAGGACGCGGCCCCGGCCGCAGCTGCGGACGGCCAGGAGCGGGTCGCCCGTGTCCCGGACCTCGAGCAGGACCCGGCCCTCGGGGATGGACAGCGTCTTGTTGTAGCCCAGGATGGGCGGCATCGTCCGCAGGTTGACGGCCTTGAAGAAGCGCTCGCCGGCCGCGGTCAGCTCGGCGTCGAAGCCCTCGGTGCTCTCGACGAGGTCCTCGTGGTCCAGGCAGCGGACGGGGAGGACCTCGCGGAGGCGGGTCCGGCCCCAGCCCCCCTTGCCCAGCTCCCCGGTGAACGAGTACCAGCCGCCGAGGAACATGGCCGCCTTGCCGTCCTTGACGGCCTCGACGGTCAGGCGGACGCGGTCCGGGAAGGTCAGGACCGACTTCCCGAACTTCTCCCGGTCGAAGAAGCTCGGGGCCAGCTGGAAGAGCTTGGCGTCGACGTCGCTGAAGACGAGGACGTCGTGGCTCTCGAGGACGCGCTCGTAATCGCCGGGGCCGAGCTTGTTGTAAAAGTCCCAGGCGGGGACGGATTCGACCTCGTGCTTCCCGGTCGATTCCAGGGCCTCCTTGAGCCACCTGCCGTAGTTGAAGATCTCGAGCCCCTTGGGCGAGTGATAGAAGGGCGTCTCGGCGAAGACGGGGCCGGTCATGACCGCCCAGTCCCCCACGTAGTAGATCTTGGCCATGTCGTCGGCCTCCTTGCTCGGGGACAGGATAACAGAGAAAGAGGGGGATGGAAAGGGGATTTCCGGGGGTGTGTCCTCTCCCGGGGACACGGCCCGGACGGCAGTTGACTTGACCGTCGAATTCGGGTATGATTTTCGCGCATTTACCTCTACCGCGGAAGTGAAACCACAATGATGACCATGCGCTTGATGAGATTTGGCACCAAGAAAAAGCCGACCTACAGGATCGTGGTGATGGACTCGAAGCGAGCCCGCCAGAGCCAGGCCCTCGACACGTTGGGCACCTACTGCCCGCTCGACGAGCCGGCCGGCGTCAAGCTCGACCTCGCGAAAGCGAAGACGTGGATCGCCAAGGGCTGCCGCCCTTCGAGCACCGTTCAATCCCTTTTGGATAGGCTTTCCAAGTCCACGAAGCCCGCAGTCGTTGCGAAATCGTAAAGGAGGTCGCCGTGAAAGAACTCGTGGAGCTCATCGCCAAGGCGTTGGTGGACCAGCCGGAAAGAGTCGTCGTGTCCCAGCTCGAGGGCGAGCAGACCACCATCCTCGAGCTCAAAGTCGCTCCGGAGGACCTCGGCAAGGTGATCGGGAAACAGGGCCGGACGGCCCGCGCGATCCGCATCATTCTCGGCGCCGCGGGGATGAAGCTCAAGAGGAGATTCAACCTCGAGATCATTGAAAAGGGCTGACCTCGTCGTCCTCGGGAAGGTCGTCCGGAGCCAGGGCCGGGACGGACTGGTCAAGCTCAAGCTCAGCGAGAAAGGACCCACGGGTTTCTCCGGCGCCACGGTCTATGTCCAAAGGGAGAACGGGTTCGAGGCCTTCGCCGTCGAATCCCTGACCCTCGACCGGGGGGCCTATCACCTGAAGCTCGGGGGCGTCGACACGCTGGCCGCGGCGGACGCCCTGGCCGGGCGCGACGTCCTCGCCGCCGGGAGCGATTTCCGGAAGCCCGGACGGGACAGCTTCTACGATTTCCAGGTCCTCGGCTGCCGGGTGGTCACCCGGGCGGGCGCCGAGGTCGGCCGGGTCGAGGCGACCCTCGAGTCCGGCGGGGCGGTCCTCCTCGTCGTGAAGCGGGGGGACGGGGAGCTCTACGTGCCCTTCAACGAGGCCATCTGCGTGAAAGTGGACCCGGAGGCCGGGGAGATCCTGATCGACCCGCCCGACGGTCTTTTGGAGTTGAATGAGATTTGATATAATCACGATCTTCCCCGAGATGTTCACCGGCGTCTTTTCGGGGGGGGTCGTCAAGAAGGCCCTGGACCGGGAGGTCGTCCGGGTGGTGGTGCACGATCTGAGGGACTTCACCTCGGACAGGCACCGCCAGGTCGACGACCGGCCCTACGGGGGCCTGGAAGGGATGGTCTTGAAGCCCGAGCCGATCTTTCGCGCCGTCGAGGCCGTCCGCGGGGACGGGCGGAGCAAGGTCTACCTGCTCTCGCCCCAGGGCCGGCGCCTCGACGCGGAGATGGCCCGGGAGCTGGCCGCGGAGGACCAGGTCATCCTCGTCTGCGGCCGCTACGAGGGCGTCGACGAGCGGGTCGTCGAGCACCTCGCCGACGGCGAGATCTCGATCGGCGACTACGTCCTGTCGGGCGGGGAGCTGGCGGCCGCCGTGGTCGTCGACGCGGCGGCCCGGTTCGTGCCCGGCGTCGTGGGCAAGGAGGGCTCGGTCAGGAACGACTCCTTCGCCGGCGGGCTGCTCGACTGCCCCCAGTACACGCGGCCCCGCGAGTTCCGCGGCCTGAAGGTGCCGCCCGTCCTCTTCTCGGGCGACCACGGCCGGATCGAGCGCTGGCGGAGGAAGAAGGCTCTCGAGAAAACGGTCCGGCAGAGGCCGGACCTCGTCGCGCATAGAACGCTCGCTCCGGAGGACCGGCGTCTTCTGGAGGAAATCTCCGAGGAAAGGAAGGACGAATGAACCTGGTCAACGCGGTTGAGGATAAACAGCTCAGAACGGACCTCGTGCCCTTCAACGTCGGCGACACCGTCAAGGTCCACGTCATCATCCGGGAAGGCGACAAGGAGCGCATCCAGGTCTTCCGCGGCGACGTCATCGCCAAGCGCGGCGGCGGCCCGAAGGCCACGTTCACCGTCCGCAAGGTCTCCTTCGGCGTCGGCGTCGAGCGCATCTTCCCGAGGCACTCGAAGATGATCAAGACGATCGAGGTCGTCCGCAAGGCCAAGGTCCGCCGGGCCAAGCTCTACTACCTCCGCGACCTCAAGGGCAAGGCCGCCAGGCTCAAAGAGGACCGGGGCTGACGCCCGGGCCGTGGCCACCCTCAGGCTCGAGAAGGTTCTGGCCCGGGGCGGGGCCCGGTGCGTCGCCGGGGTCGACGAGGTCGGCCGCGGTTCCCTCTTCGGGCCGGTCGTGGCCGCCGCCGTCGTCCTCCCTCCCGAGTGGCTCCTGCGGCGGCCGCCGGCCTGGGCCTCGGGCATCGACGACTCCAAGCTCCTCTCCGCCTCCCGCCGCTCCGGCCTGGCCGAAGCCATCCTCCGGGAGGCCGCGGGCGTGGGGGTGGGGCTCGCGTCGGCCGCGGAGATCGACGCCCTGAACATCCACCGGGCCGCCCACCTGGCCATGGTCAGGGCCGTGGAGGGCCTGCCCGTCCCGCCCGACGTCCTGCTGGTTGACGGGTTCCCGATAAAAGATGTAAAGTACCGCCAGATGGGCATCCCCGGCGGCGATCGGAAGAGCCGGTCGATCGCGGCGGCGTCCATCGTGGCCAAGGTCTTCCGCGACGGCCTGATGGAGGTCTTCGACGGCCTCTACGGGGGCTACGGCCTGGCCAGGAACAAGGGCTACGGGACGGCGGAGCACTTCCGCTCGCTGAAGGACCGGGGGCCGACGGGCCTCCACCGGACCTCCTTCAGGCTCGGGTGAGGACGGGACGTCATGAGCGCGCGCAGCGACCGGGTCAAGGTCATCGAGCAGGCCGAGAAGTTCGTCCGCGGCGGCCGCGTCAAGGAGGCCATCGCCGAGTACGAGAAGCTCGCGCTCGGCGACCCCCAGGACGTCGGCACCCTCAACATCATCGGCGACCTCCACGTCCGCCTGGGCCAGAGCGACCGGGCCGTCGAGTACTTCCTGAAGGTCGACGAGGAGTACGAGCGCCGCGGCCTCTTCTCCCAGGCCCTGGCCATCTGCAAGAAGATCCACAAGTTCGCCCCCGACAACCCGGACTACGCCCTGAAGCTCGGCGACCTCTTCGGGCAGCAGGGCTTCGTCGCGGACGCCAAGAGCGTCTACGCGTCCGTGGCCGGGCGTCTCGCCGGCGCGGGCCGGGCCGACGAGGCCGTCGCCGTCTATGAGAAGATCGTCAAGCTGGACCGCGAGGACGTCGAGGCGCGGCGGGCCCTCGTCCGGCTGCACCGGGAGGCCGGGAACGCCGCCGCGGCCGTCGACCAGCTGAACGACATCGCGGACGTCTGCGCCGAGAAGGAGAGGTTCGACGAAGCCGAGGCGGTCCTCGGCGAGGCCCTGGGCCTCAAGCCGGGGGACACCCGCAGCGTCGCCGGGCTCGTCGAGGTCCTCAGGCGCCGGGGCGAGACCGCCCGGGCCGTCGAGCTCCTCGAGAGGGAGCTCGGCGCGGCGCCCGACAACGTCCAGCTCCTCAGCATCCTCGGCAACATCCACTTCGAGGCCGGGGAGACCCGGAAGGCCGAGGAGATCTTCGCCCGGATCGTCACGAGCAACCCGCTCAACGTCAACGCCCGGATCAAGCTCGGGCGCATCGAGATCCTCCAGGACAAGCTCGACCACGCCTTCGAGCTCTTCGAGCCCCTGGTCAACAACCTGGTCAAGAAGCACCGGGACGAGAAGGCCATCGGCCTGCTCGGCCTCATCCTGGAGAACCAGAAGCCGCACCTGCCGTCCCTGGAGCGCCTGGCCCTGATCTACCGGTCCAACAAGGACCTCAAGAAGCTCGAGGTCGTCGACCGGGCCATTCTCGACGAGCTGCGCAAGCGGGGCGAAAAAGAGAGGATGGTCGGCGTCCACGCCGAGCTCCTCGAGATCCGGCCCGACGACGCCGAGCTCATCCGGGACGCGCGGGCCCTCAAGGAGGACCTGGGCCTCGCCGTCGAGGACGAGGTCCGGGACGACGCCCCGGCGCTGGCGGACAAGGACCGCGAGGCCATCCGGGACGCCATGGCCCAGGCGGACCTCTACCTGCAGCAGGGGCTCGTCCGGATCGCCCGCCGCCTCCTCGAGAACCTCCGCTTCCGCTATCCCGAAGATCCCCAGATCGCCCGGAAGATCGCCGTCATCGACGAGGTCCGGACCCACATCGACGAGGACGAGATCCGCCGCCGCGTCGAGAAGACGAGCCTCCTCGAGGCCCAGTTCAAGGAGAAGACGGCCGGGCGGAAGGCCGAAGAGAGGCGGGCCGAGGCGCCGAAGTCCGGGGAGGAGAAGTCCGGAGAGGAGAAGGCCGGGGGGGGCCGGCCGGAGGACGGGCCGGCCGGGGAGCCGAAGAAGGAGGAGCGGCGCAAGCCGGTCGTCCCCTTCACGGACGAGGTCCTCCAGGGCGAGAAGGTCAGCACCGTCGACATCTTCGCGGAGACCGACATCATCCCCTTCGTCAGCTCCCGTCCCGGCGACCGGACGTACCACGACCTCGGGGCGGCCGCCGCCGCGGAGCTTCGCGCGCTGGCCGCCGCCCGGGCCCGCCAGCTCGAGGGCAACGCCCTCCCGTTCGAGCGGGAGCTCTCGGCGATCGTCGCCGAGTTCCGCCAGGACCTCCGGACCCGGGCCGGCCAGCTGGACGGCGAGAGCCACTACCAGCTCGGGCTGGCCTTCATGGGCCAGGGCCTCGTCGCCGAGGCCGTCGACGAGCTGATCGAAGCGGCCCGGGACAAGAAGCTGGCCGTCGACAGCTACAGCCTCCTCGGCCAGACCTACGCCCTGACGCGGAACTTCGAAGAGGCCGTGAAGTGGATGAAGCTGGCCCTGGCCGAGACCCGGCCGGGGACCGACGAGCATTACGCGCTGGTCTACGAGCTGGCCTCGATCTTGGAAGCTTCCGACGACCGCGACCAGGCCCTGGCCCTCTTCCGGGAGATCCGCAACTGGAACCCGGGGTACCGCGGCGTCGCCGCCCGGCTCGAGAGCCTCGAGCGGACCTAGCCCGGCCGGCCCGCGGCCGGTCCCGTCAGAACCCGAAGATCAGCCCCGTTCCCACCCGCATGTGGTCCGGATAGGGACCGCGGAAGGCGTAGGTCGCCTCCGCCGTCATCCGGACGTTCCGCCGCAGGAGATAGCCGACGTGGGCCGTGGCGGCGGTGTAGCGGAGGTCGGGCTGGTCGGAATCCACCCAGTTGAAGAGACCGGCGCCGTACCAGCGGCTGTCGTCCCCCTTGGGCAGGTAGATGAGCTCGGCGAACGCCCCGCGCGTCATGACCTTTTCCTCGGGCAGGATGAGGCCGAAATAGGGATTGGTATCGCGCCGCTCGACGTACTGGACGTTGAGCTCGAAGGGCTTGACCGCCAGGGTCGCGTCCCCGCCGGCCATCCAGACCGAATTGACGATCTCGTCGGGCCGCTCCTTGCCCAGGTAGCCGAAAGCCCCCAGGCGGAAGGCCGGCGCGATCTCCTGCGAGACGCGGAGCAGGACGTTCTTGTAGGGGTCGTCGTCGAAGTTGCGGAAGTCGTTGGCCCCCTCGATCCCCGTGCCGTTGACGACCTCGAAGGTGACGTCGGTGCCCGTGGGGAAGCCGTAGGTCAGCATGAGGCCCCGGTCGTAGGTCAGGCCGATCCGCGACTCGCCGGGCGCGGCCTTGTAGACCGCGTAGTCCTCGAAGGGCAGGCGGACCTCCCGCTTGAAGAGGGGGTCGGAGACCTGGAACTGGCCGACGAAGAGGTCGAGCTCCGAGCCGAAGAGGTCGTTGAACATGACGAAGGCGTCCTCGAGACCGGCGATCTCGCCCCGCTCGCTGAGGAAGAAGTAGAAGTAGTAGGCGATGTTCTTGGTGATGGCGCCGCCCGACAGGAACTTCAGGACGTAGGGCGAGATGAAGTCGACCTGCTTCGTGTCGGCGTTGTTCCAGGCCACGAAGCCCTCGAGCCGGATCCCGACCGGCAGCTCGCGCAGGAGGGACATCTCCGGGTCGCCCGTGTCGACGAAGTAGCGGGGGGTGTCCTTGTCCTTGATGACGAAGCCGTTGCCGGCGAACTCCTCGCCGTAGGGCTTGAGCTTGGGGAAGGGGGCGTGGCAGACCTTGCAGGACATGCTGTACTTGCGGGCGAACGCGGGGATGGCCTGGAGGCTGCCCACGGCGACCGCGGTCAGAAGGAAGGCGGCGGAGGCGATGCGGACGATCGTTCTCATGGTCGGCGCTCCTTTCTCGCCCCCCGTCAGTCGACGATCATGACGGTCGTCGAGTGGCGGTTGACTTCGATGATCTCGGCCTCGTCGGCCGGGACGCCGAGGAAGTCGGCGACCGGCTTGACCAGCTTCCGGTAGTTGAGGACGGCGGTGACCTTCAGCTCGCCGAGAGCGACGCCGTCGGGGAGCCGGAACGTGCAGGTCTCGATCTTGGTCTCCCGGGGCCCGATGCGGTAGTCGGTGCCGAGCGACTTGGTGTTCCACTGCTGGATGGTCATGCGGCCCTGCGGGTCGAAATAGGCCATCCGGAAGATGCGGTCGCCGACGGGAACGCCGTCGCGCTGGACCCCCTTGAAGGCCGGGTCGCCGAGGGCGATGCCCATGTCCTGGTAGGCGAGAGTGTCGGCGGCGATGGTGGCGTCCTCGCCGGCGAACCCCTTTTTGTCCACGGGCAGGTGGTAGACGGTGCCCTTGGCGTCGACGGCCTCGACGTGCATCCAGACGAGGCGGTCCTCGACGGAGCCCGAGGGGAACTTGTGGCCCGTCTTCTGGTTGAACAGGGCGACGGTGAACTTGACCGGGTCGCCGGGGACGGCCTCGACGATGTCGGGATGGATGCGCAGCTCGATCGTGCCGCGGACCTTGCCCGGGTCGTGGGCGCCGTGGAAGAGGTGCTGGCGGACGTCCGGGTAGGCCTGGCCCATGGCCGCCGACTTCCCCGGGGCGTAGGTCATGTGGCAGTCGTGGCACTTGACCCCTTCCTTGGCGTAGGGCCCGTCCTTCCACTCGAGGTGGGTCGACTTGACCCAGACGCCGAAGGGGCTCATCTCGTTGTGGCAGGTGCCGCAGAACTCGGCCGTCCCCAGGAAGTCCGACTTGACCAGGTCGTGCTCGGGAGAATTCTTGCCTTCCCTCGGGCCGTACTTGATCTTGCCCGGCGCCGAGACCCAGTTGAAGTTGTACGGCGTGTCGCCCTCGAAGCCGGTCACCGTGTGGCAGACCTCGCAGGAGACCGACTCGTTGGCCCGGCTGCCCTTGTCGGGGTGGGGCGGCGGGACGTCGCCGGCGAGGAAGGCGATGGGGGCGTGACAGCCGTTGCAGTCGGCCTTGACGTCGGCGACGGCCGGGTCCTTCTCGGCGTGGGGCACGGCCAGCTTGAAGTACTCGATCTCGTCCCAGTGGTGGGTGTAGGCCTGGGACATCATGGACTGCTGCCACTGCCGGTAGATGTCGGTGTGGCAGGCCGTGCCGCAGAACTGCGGCGTCTTGTAGTCGGCGTACTTGCGGGTCCCCAGGGCGGCGTGGCCCGCCTGGGGCGCCCGGGCCGCGGCGAGGGCCAGGACGGCGACGGCGGCGGAAACGAGAGCGACGGACAACGCGGATCTTCTCACGGGGGCCTCCTCTCCGGCGACCTTTTGGTTCGGGCCTATTTTATCAAATTGAGGCGGTCCGTCAATGTCTGGGGTCGGACCTCAGCAACGTGAATATTATCATTATATTACATGCAAAAAGAGGCCCCGCAGCCGGGCTTTTTTGATGTTTTTAGGGGCAAAAATGAAAAAAATGAAAACGGGGACACGTACCCGGGGTACGTGTCCCCGATCGGAAAACGATCCGAAACGCTAGTCGACGATCCTGGCCGAGATGATGAGGATGAGCCCCTTGTCGCCGCCGTCGAGCTTGGA
>CAZFBC010000044.1:10947-14218 GCA_964517245.1 uncultured Eubacteriales bacterium
GTCCGTCTCCGAGCCCAGGACGAGCTGGACGGTGTAGAGGACGTCGGCCGGCTTGACGTCGATCTCGCGGATCGCGGCCAGGATCTTCTCCACGTTGTCCGGCGTGTCGCTGACCGAAAGGACCGAGGGCAGGGCGGGATTGAACATGATGTGGCCCTCGCGGCTGACGTAGGCGTAGAGCAGGTTCTGGATGTCCTGGGCCCGGACGTACTTGAGCTTGACGATCTCCTTGCGCAGGTCCTTGGCTTCGACGTTCTGGGCCTGCGCCGGCGCTGCCGCCGGGTCCTCGGCCAGGGCCGGACCGGCGACGGCCAGGGCGAACGCCGCCACGAGAAGCACGATCATCGTTCTTTTCATTCCTGTTCTCCTTGGTAATCGAAATTCCTGTCGAGGAACCAGACGATCTGGAGCCCGGTCTCCTGCGAGACCATGGTCATGGCCACGACGTCCTGGCCCCGGTCCGGGCGCGCCCCGGCCGTCAGGCCCGCCGCCGCCCGCGTCCCCTCCGGGCCGGCGGCCGGACCACGGAAGAGGACGGCCAGCACGGCCAGCCCGGCGACGAGACCCAGGGCCGCGGCCGGCGCCCAGCGCGGCCGCAGGCCGCCCGACCCGAGGCCGGCCTCTCTCTCCCGGGGCTTTCCCGTCCCGCCGGTCGCCCGGACCATAAGGGCCTTCCATTCGCCCTCGCTCCAGTCCGGGACGCTCTCCCGCCGCGCCTCGGCCCTGATCCGTCCCAGCGCCTCCCGGAACCCCTCGAGCTCGCTCCGGCAGGCCGGGCAGGCCTCGACGTGGGCGCGGACCGCCCGCGCCCGCAGCGGCCCCAGGTCGTCGCCGGCGGCGAGAGGCATGAGCTTGCGGACCTTTCGGCACGTCATCGTCCCTCCTCCAGGTGGGGCAGGTCCCGCCGGATCGCCTCGCGCATCTTCCGGCGGGCCGAGGACAGGTTGACCCGGACCGAGATCTCCGAGCAGCCCAGCGCCCGGGCCGTCTCCCTGATGTCGAGCTCCTCGAGGTCCCGCAGAACGAAGACCTCGCGCTCGCGCGGCCCGAGGGCGTCGAGCAGGCCCAAGATCCCGGAGCGGATCTCTTCCCGCTCCCGGCCCGCTTCCGGCCCCGCCGCCTCCGCTCCCCCCGCCGCCGTCCGCTCGTGAGCGGCGGCCTCGAGGGCCGCCCGCTCCCGCCCGGCCTTCCTCAGCCGGTCCCGGGCCTCGTTCGCGGCGATCTGGAAGAGCCAGTTGCGGAAGCTGCGGGAGACGTCGAAGCGGCCGAGCGCCCGGTAGGCCCTCAGAAAGGCCTCCTGGGCGACCTCGAGGGCCGCCTCCCGGTCGCGGGTCAGGCGGGTGGCCAGGGCGATGACCGGGGCCCGGTAGGGGGTAACCAGCGGCTCGAAGGCCTCGGCGCGTCCGGAGAGAACCATCGCGATGAGCTCCTGTTCCGTCTCGTTCATCCGCATGGTTCTACCCGGGCCCGGGCGAAAACGTTAAGTGCTGGACCCGGCCGGCGCGGGGCTATTCTTTCCGGCCGACGACGATCAGGTTGTCGGTGTCGACGTAGCAGGTGCCGTTGCGGAAGGTCATGTTGTAGGCCGCCTTGACCTTCGCGGGGGCGTCGCGGTGCATGCCGAGGATGAGCGCCTGCTTGGCCTTGTGGAGGCCCGAGTTGACCAGCCAGTTGTTGATGTCGAAGCGCCGCATCTTGTACTTGTACGCCCGGACGTTCTGGAAGCCGTTCTTGGCGAAGTAGTGGACGAGCAGGCTCCTGGTGAAGGTCCGCCGCGTCTCCTTGTGCTTGAACATCTCGGTGTACCAGTCGACGATCTCCGGGTCCTCGCCCGGCGGGACGCCCTCGGCGATAATGAGCTGGCCCCGGCTCTTGAGCAGGTCGTAGCAGCGCAGGAAGGCCCGGTCGAGGTTGTCGAGGATGTGGTGGAAGACCATGCGGCCGACGATCTTGTCGAAGATGTGGTTGCGGAACAGCCCGTCGTTGATGTCCCACTTGACCATCGAGATGCCGTCCCACGTCCCCCGCTTGAGCATGGAGTCGGAGAAGTCCATGCCGACGACGTGGCGGACGTGCGGCCGGATCGACCGGGCCATGGCCCCCGTGCCCGTGCCGACGTCGAGGACGAGGTCGTCGCGCGAGAACCGGGCCACCTCGATGATCTTCTCGATGTAGCCGGCGTCCTTGGTCCAGTAGAGCCGGTCGTAGTTCCGGGCCCGGATGTTCCAGAAATGCTTGTCGGACATCGGCGGCGCGCGGCTCAGCCGCCCACGTGGACGAGGTCCTTGACCTTCTTGAAGACCTCGAGCACGCGGTCCACCTGCTCGTCCGTGTGGGTGGCCATGTAGCTCGTCCGCAGGAGCGACAGCTCGGGCGGGACGGAGGGCGGCAGGGCGACGTTGAGGTAGATCCCGGCCTCGAAGAAGATCTTCCACGCTTCCAGGGCCTTCATCATGTCGCCGATGATGATGGGGATGATGGGCGTCTCGCTCTCGCCGATGTTGTAGCCCATGGCCCGGAGCTCGGCCCGGACGCGCGCGGCGATCGCGTTGACCCGCTCGACGCGCTCCGGTTCCGCCTCCAGCACGTCCAGGCAGGCCAGGACCGTCGCGACGTTGGACGGGGGCAGGCTGGCGCTGAACATGAACGGCCTGGCGAACATCTGGATGAAGTGGACGGCCTCCTTGGGGCCGGCGATGAAGCCGCCGACCGAGGCCAGGGACTTGCTGAACGTGCCCATGACCAGGTCGACGTCCTGCTGGATGCCGAAGTGGTGGCCCGTGCCCCGCCCGCCGCCGAGGACGCCGATCGAGTGGGCGTCGTCGGACATGAACCGGGCGCCGTACTTCTTGCAGATGGGGATGAGCTCGGGCAGCTTGGCGATGTCGCCGCCCATGCTGAAGACGCCGTCGACGATGACCAGCTTGGCCGGCTCGGGCGGCAGGGCCTTGAGGACCGATTCGAGGTCGGCCGGGTCGTTGTGCTTGTAGCGGCGGGTGTGGACGTTCTTGAGGGATTTGGCCATGCGGACGCCGTCGATGATGCTGGCGTGGACCTCTTTGTCGGTGATGATGATGTCGTCCCTGTCCATGATGGCCGGGATGGTGCCCAGGTTGACCTGGAAGCCCGTGCTGAAGACGAGGGCGGCCTCCATCCCGACGTACTTGGCCAGGCGCTCTTCGAGCTCGAGGTGGAGATCGAGGGTGCCGTTGAGGAAGCGCGAGCCGGTGCAGCTCGTGCCGTACTTCCGGACCGCCTCGATGGCGGCCTC
>CAZFBC010000045.1:0-11745 GCA_964517245.1 uncultured Eubacteriales bacterium
AAATGGGGGACATGATACCTATTCCCCATTTTCCCGATGGAATTTACCCGACCCGCTCGAACACCCGCCCCGTCGCCTTGTCCTTCATGATGCGCTTGACCCGGCCGTCGGGGAGGCGCTCGGTTTTGATTACCGTGAAATCTGCCTTCCCATCGTCCTTCCCGGCCTTCCCCATGGCTTTCCCCATGGCTTTCCCCCGCCCTTTCCCCCGGTTTCCCCCCGTTTTTGCCTTCTGGGGCCTCCCGGGGGCTTTTTCGGGCCATATTTCCAGCTTGACCGGCTCCCAGCGCCCCGACTTCATCGACTTATAGCAGGCGTCCATGACGGCGTTGACCACGTAGCCGTCGAAGAAAGTCTCCATGGGCGCGCGTCCCGCCTCCCAGGCGTCGAGCATGTCGCGGAACATGTGGACGTAGCCGAGCTCGTGGGCCTCGTCGCCGACGGGGAAGAGCCACCCGATCTGGCCCTCGGCCTTCTCCGCCACGTACCCGCCCTCGCCCGCGGCCGTGAACATCTCGAAGCCGGTGCGCAGGAAATGGTCGAGCCGGATGGTGCCTTCTGTCCCGCTGACCTCGTCGCGAAGGTCCATCCCGCCGCGGAACGTCCAGCTGACCTCGAGCTGCGCGACCGCGCCGCCCTCGTACTCGACGAGCCCGACGGCGTGGTCCTCGGCTTCGATCGGGTGGACCTGGGTCGCGCCCCAGCAGAAGGCCCGGAGCGGCCGCTTGTCCTTGCCGATGAAATTGCGCCCGATCTCGATGCAGTGGCAGCCCATGTCGACGAGCGCCCCGCCGCCCGACTGCTCCGGGTCCCAGAACCAGGCGCTGTGCGGTCCCGGATGCGTCTCGCGCGACCTCGTCCACAGGATCCTGCCCATCGCGCCCTTCCGCGTCGACGCGAGCGCCTTGAGCGTCTTCGGCGTGTAGACGAGGTCCTCGAGATAGCCGGCGAACACCCGGGCTTTCTCGACGGCGCGGAGCATGCGGCGCGCCTCGCGGGCGGTCCGGCCGAGCGGCTTGGTGCACAGGACGGCCTTGCCGGCCGCGGCGGCGAGCCGCACGGCCTCCAGGTGGACGTTGTTGGGGACGCCGACGACCACGATCTCGGACTCCGGGTCGCGGACCGCCTCGCGCATGTCGGCGCTCCAGCGCGGGATGCCGTGCGCCGCCGCGAACGCCCGGGCCCGGTCCGCCGACCGCGAGTAGACGTTGACCACCCGGTCGCGGCTCCGCATCCCGTGGAGCGTTTCGGTGTAGAACGTCCCGATGAGCCCCGTCCCGAGCATCGTTATCTTGGCCAAGTGCACTCCTTCCTGTTATATGGGGGACATGATACCTATTCCCCAATTTCAGGAAAATGGGGAATAGGTATCATGTCCCCCATTTCTTCGCATACCGCTCGTCGGGCGGGCGGGCTTCTCAGCCCTTTTTTCTGAACTCGACGACCCAGAAAGTCTCTTGGAAGACCCAGTAGACCTTCACATCGTCGATCGCTTCGGGCAATTCGCCCACGGGCGGTTCGTTCGAGAAGACCTTCATGCACTTGAGGATATACTTGCCCAACAGCGTCTTCTCCCGTTCCGGCGACAGCCCCTCGTCCATCAGGACCACCTTGGCCCCGGGCTTGGCGACCCGGCGCATCTCGGCCAGGGACCTCTTCTTGTCGCCGAAATCGTTGAATCCGCCGATGGACAGCACGCCGTCGAACTGATCGTCCTTGTAGGGGAGATAGACGGCGTTGCCGTGTACGAGGTCCGTCCGCACCCGCGAGCCCCGCATCCTTTGGCCCGCCACGCGGAGGCAATTCGACGAGATGTCCAGGCCGGCCAACCGTCCCTTCTCCCCGACCGCGTCCGCCAGGTAAGGGAGGTTGTTGCCGTTCCCCACCCCGACCTCCAGGACATGGGCCCCCGCGGCGACCTCGAGCTTGTCCACCCACATCGTCCTGGCCCGCGCTCCGGCGAAGGCCATCGACCAAATGCCCAGGCGGAAGGCCGTCGGCCGGTAGTTGTAGTTGGGGCGTTCGTCGTAGAACGTCTCCGCCGATGGCGGCGAGGCCGCCAGCTCCGGAGGAAAGACCAGTCTCGGCAGTCCGTCCTCGACCGGGAAGCTCGCTCCGCAACGGAGGCATTCGAGCCTGCCTCGCAGGATCTCGCCCCCGTCGCGCCCGGTGACCTCCACATGGAGGCCGGACTTGCAGCCGGGGCAGCACAGCAGTCCCGCCGATTCCTCTCTCATGGCGCTCCCTTACCTCTTCTTGAGCCGCGCGTAAGCGCTGAAATAGATGTTCCGGATGAGCGACCCGGCCTTGGTCTTCTTGACGCACAGCCAGGCCACGTTGGCCAGGCCCGAGATGACGACGATCGGCAGCTCCGCCGCGTTCTTCAGGACGAGCTTCAGGCGCTTCAGGCCGTGACCGGACGGAACGCCCCCCACTATTCCACCCTGAGAGTGACGACGGTCGACGACGTCAGACAGCCGGCGCTCCCGTTCACAGTGATCTGATACGTGCCCTTGGGCGTCCCCGTGTCGATCGGCGTATCGCCGCCTCCGTCCGCGCTGCAGCCGCCGACGACGAGCATCAGGCAGACCAACGCGCCCGCCGCGGCCCAGCGCTTCAAGGCCCGCACGGGAACGGGCCTTCGGAGGAACAGCCACGCGAGGGCCGCGAGCGCCAAAAGGAAGCCGTGCTCCGCCGGCGGGAGGGAGGCGGTCGAGCCGGACCCCGCCCCCCCCGTGGAGCTGGACGAGGCCTGCGTCGTCAAGGTCAGCGTGGTCGTGACGATGTCGCCCCCCGGGGTCACGCTCGTAGGCGAGAACGCCGCCGTGGTCCTGGCGGGGAGCCCGGAGCAGCTGAAGGAAAGGGAATTGTCGTAAGGGCCCAGCTGAGGAGTGACTGTCACGGTGTAGGTGGCCGTCTGGCCGGCGGTGACGGTCGCGCTCGTGGGCGACGCGCTCAGGGCGAAGCCGGACACGGTGAAGGACCGCGTATCCGAGATGTCGTCGTCGGGATTGCGCACCGCGACCGCGACGTCCCTCGACGTCGCCAGGTCGCCGGTCCCGATCTGGGCCTGGAGTTCGGCGCTGCTGACGAAGGTCGTGACCCGGTCGCTCCCGCCCCAGGTGACGACGGCCCCCTCGAGGAAATTGGAGCCCGTCACGGTCAGCGTGAAATCGGGGTCGCAGGCGGACGCGCTCGAAGGCGCGATGGAGTCGATCCCCAGCAAAGAAGGCTGGACCTTGGCCACGAACGCGTCGCCCATGCCGTTATAGGACAGGTCGGGGCCGGTGAGCACCGGGAAGGTGGTTTCGGAAGAGAGGGTGTAGCCCGTGACGTAAGCGTTCCCCAGGCTGTCCGAGGCGACGTCGTTCACGTAGTCGTCGCCGAGCCCGCCTATGAACCCGCAGTAGATCATCTTCACGCCCGACGGGTCCAGCTTGGCGACGAAGCCGTCGCCGTCCCCGTTGTGGGTCAGGTCGGGCCCCCCGAAAATGGGAAAGGTCGCCTCCGTGGAACCGGCCTCTCCCGTGATGAACACGTGGCCGGTAGCGTCGACGGCGATCCCCGCGCCCACGTCCCGCTCCGGCCCCCCGATGTAGCCGCAGTAGAGGAGCGAAGACCCGCCGGGCGCCACCTTGGCCACCAGGACATCGTAACCGCCGTTATAGGTGAGGTCCGGGCCGACGGCCACGGGCAGAGAGGACTCGGTGCTGTTGGTCGCCCCGGCGACGTACGCGCTCCCCGAGGAGTCGATGGCGATCCTGAAACATTCGTCGTACCACAGGCCGCCGATGTATCCGCAGTAGACGAAGCCCGTCCCGTCCGTTCTCACTTCGGCCACGAAGCCGTCCACCGTTCCGTTGTAGGTCAGGTCCGGGCCGGCGACCACCGGGAAGGTGGCCTCGGAGGACGTCGTCATGCCGGAGACGAAGGCGCTCCCGGAGCCGCTGACCACGATGTCCTCGCCGTCGTCGTCGCCTTCTCCGCCGATGAATCCGCAGTACTCGAGGGCCGCCCCCGACGGGCTCACCTTGGCCACGAAACCGTCCTTGCCTCCGTTGTGGGTCAGGTCCGGCCCGACGGCGACCGGGAACGTGGCCTCGGTCGAGTAGGTGTTCCCCGTGATGTAGGCGCTTCCCGCGCCGTCGACGGAGATCCCGTTCCAGATGAACTCATCGGAGTCGCCGCCGACGTACCCGCAGTACTCGAGGGCCGTTCCATGGGGATTGACCTTGGCCACGAAGGCGTCCGTGGCCCCGTTATGCGTCAGGTCCGGCCCGACGGCCACGGGGAAGCTCGCCTCGGTGGACCTGGTATGTCCCGAGACGTAAGCGTTCCCCGAAGCGTCGACGGCGATCCCCCGGCCCCAATCGAGGTCGTTGCCGCCGATATAGCCGCAGTACTCGAAGGCCGTTCCCGAGGGGTTCAGCTTGGCCACGTAGGCGTCCCAGCCCGTGATGTCCCATGTCGTGTCCGGACCCGCGACGACCGGGAAAGTCGTCTCGGCGGACTGCGTGTATCCGGTCAGATAGACGCTCCCGGAGGCGTCGACGGCGATCCCCGAGCCCCGGTCGTCCCCGGCGCCCCCGAGATAGCCGCAGTAGACCAGGACCGCCGGGTCGAGGACGAGCGCCCGGCTCCGGTCGTAGTCGCCGACCGAGAAGCCGTAGGCCCGCCCTTGGGCCTCGCCGGCGTCCGCCAAAGCGTAGGACGCCCGGACCGGCCGCCTCGTCCCGTCGATGTCCTGCCAGGCCACCGGGACATCGTCCTCGAAGCCGCCCGCGGGAGTATCGACGGCGAGCCGGCCGCCGGCCGTGAGCCGCACGCTCCCGGCGCCTCGATAAGCCATCCGGATCCGCGAAGGATCGGCGCCGGGACGCACGACGAACTCGTATTTCATGCGGTCGTAGGTGCCGGAGTAAACGAGATCGACACCCGGCCAGAGATCGCGGTAGACGATCTTCGTGCTGGCGCGAAGGCCCGTCTTCCAATCCTCGGGCGCTCCCTTGAAGAAGGACACGACGGTATCGGACCTTTCCAGGCTCTCCGGTCCGGCTGTCCCGTTGGCGCCGACGAAGTCCAGCTTCACCGCCCAGCCTGGCTGTCCGGCCCCTTTCGAGGCCAGGGCGAAGGTCAAGCCCCGCGGCTCGAAAAAGATCGCCTTGTCCCGGCCTTGGACGTAAAAAGCGGCTTCGCCCTCGATCTGGCCCTCGTTGGGAATGAACTGCAGCGGGACCTTGCCGAAACCGCCGTCGATCCGGACGTTCGGGGAGGACGGACCGGGCGGGATCTGGGAGACGGTCGACCGGCCTTGCGGCTTTCCGTCCGAGGCTTGAAGACAAAAAAGCGACATCAGGGCTGCGGCGAGGAATACGGGCGCCTTTTTCATGGCCTCCTCCTTCAGCTCAGCAGGCGGAATCAAGGAGCCGGATAACGACGGCCAGCCGTTTGAGCGCTCTTAATAATTTCTCAACAAACCCCTGAATTTTATAGTAAACGAGTCGTGGACGCCTGTCAAATAGGGCCAGGCGGCCTGGGGCCGGGAGCGTTATTCCTTGACGGCCCCCGCGCGGCGACTATATTATGGACGATCCGATCAGCCGGGACCAAGGAGCGAAGACGTGTGCGGCATATGCGGAATGGCGTTCCCCGACGGAAAGAGACGGGTCGATCCCGCCCTGATGAAGGCCATGACCGACAGCATGGTCCATCGCGGCCCCGACGGCGGGGGGAGCTTCCTCGGGCCCGGCGTCGGCCTCGGGATGAGGCGCCTGAGCATCATCGACCTTCAGACCGGGGACCAGCCGATCTACAGCGAGGACGGCGCGATCGCGGTCGTCTGCAACGGGGAGATCTACAACTATCTCGACCTGCGCCGCGAGCTGCTCGCGGCCGGCCACTCGTTCCGGACGGCCTCGGACGTGGAAGTGATCGTCCATCTCTACGAACAGCTCGGCGTCGCTTGCCTCGATCGCCTCCGGGGGATGTTCAGCTTCGCACTCTGGGACGCCCGCAAAGAGGCCTTGTTCCTGGCGCGCGACCGGCTGGGCATCAAGCCCCTGCACTACGCGTCGGTCGATGGGGCGCTCTACTTCGCCTCCGAGCAGAAACCGATCCTCGCCGCCGGGGCGGTCGAGCCCCGCGTCGACCCTTCGGCTCTGAGGGACCTGTTCTCCCTGGGGTTCGTCGGCGGCGCCAAGACGATGTGCGCGGGCATCCGGCGGCTCATGCCGGGACACTATCTCCTCTATCGGCGCGGCGACCTGCGCGTCGAAAAGTACTGGGAGCTGACGTTCCCCGACCATCGCACCGCTCCCCGGTTTTCTCCGGACGAATGGGCCGAGGCCCTCTACGACAAGCTCCTGGAGTCCGTCAAGGCCCACTTGATGAGCGACGTCCCCCTCGGGGCCACCCTGAGCCCGGGGATCGATTCGAGCGGCGTCGTCAGCCTGATGTGCAAGCTCCTCGACCGGCCGGTGCACACCTTCAGCCTCGCCTTCGAGAATCCCGCCTTCGACGAGGTCCGCTCCCAAGGAACGCTGATCGACTACGAAGGGTACGCCATCACGAACGAGGTGGTCGTCTGCGGCGACCGGGACTTCGAGCTCCTGCCCAAGGCGCTCTGGTACTGCGAGGACGTCTCCACGTCGGGCCTGGAGATCCCCCGGATGATGCTCTCCGAGCTCTGCGCCCGGCACGTCAAGGTCGTGCTCACCGGGGAGGGATCGGACGAGCTCTTCGGCGGGTACGCCTGGTATCGGGTGGACAAGTGCCTCCGCCCCTTCGCGTCCCTGCCCCTCTGGATGAGGCGGCTCATGCTGCTCGGCCCGATCATGCCGCGCACGCAGCCGGGCGCCAGCCGCATCCACTTGGCCCCGCCCGAGATGCGGAGCGAGCGCTATCGGGCCATGATCGGCCCCTTTTATCCCGAGTACATGGACCGGTTGCTCTCCAAGGGGACCAAGGGGCTTCTCGAGAGCGCGGGGAGGGAGGAGGAGGACGTCGCTCTGCCCGAGGATTTCGGGCGCTGGCATCCGTTCAACCAGCTCCAGTTCCACGACCTGAAGCTCAGGCTGCCGGACCAGATCATGCGCGACCTGGACCGGACGTCCATGGCCTACTCGCTCGAGGCCCGGGTCCCGTTCATCGACCACGAGTTCATCGAGTTCAGCTCCCGCATCCCGCCCGGGCTGAAGATGCGGCGGCTCGAGGAGAAGTACATCCTTCGCCGCGCCTTGCGCGGCTCGCTCCCCGAGGAGATCCTGAGAAGGAAGAAGCGGGGCCTGACCGCTCCCTTCGATCAGTGGTTGAAGGGCAAGCTTCCCGCGTTCGCCGAGGACATGCTCAGCGAGCCCAGCGTGCGGCGGAAGGGCTACTTCGACCCGGCCGCGGTGACGGAGCTGATCCGCATGCACAGGAGCGGCCAGAGGCGATACGGCCGTCACCTGATGGCGGTGCTGATCACCCAGCTGTGGGACGAGGTCTTCATCCGCAACGCGGGCAAGGGCTGTCCCGCCTAGGCGGGCGGGGAAGGCGGCGAGGGGGGGCGCCGCGACGCTCGTCTTGACAGCGGTTCCCGGTTGAAATAGATTCGGTGGCGAAAAGAGGGCCCTCCATGACAGACGTAACGCGCTGCAAGCACTGCATTCTCCCGGCGAGCATGCCCAACGCGGGCCTCAACGACCGCGGGGTGTGCCGGCTCTGCGAGGATTATATCAAGCGGCAGGAGGAGAGCCGGGGCCCCGGGCTCCGCAAGGAACGGGAATTCGAGGCCATCATCGAGCGCGCCCGCGGCCTGGGCCGGACCTACGACTGCCTGATCCCGCTCAGCGGCGGCAAGGACAGCACCTACGCGCTCTACCTCTGCGACCGGATCTACAAGCTGAAGTGCCTGTGCGTGACCTTCGACAACGGCTTCCTCTCCTCGCACGCCGTTTCCAACATCCGGAACGCGGTGAGCGCGACCCGGGCCGACCACATGATGATCACGGTCAACCGACGGACGATGCTCGATCTCTACAGGCTTTTCCTGGAAAAGACGGGCACGTTCTGCCCGGCCTGCCTGCGCGGGATCACCCTGGCGCTCAAGGTGGCCAAGAGGTACCGCATCCCCCTGACCGTCCAAGGCACCGGGTGGCAGGTGCGCTACCTGTCGAGCTTGACGGAGGTCTACCAGGAGGCCTGGCCCGGCTTCTTCGGCAACGTCGTCCGAGGCGAGGCCATCGAAAGGGAGATCCGACCGCTCTTGGAGAAGGACAAGTCCTGGGACCTCGACCGCCTGGCGGGGATCGCCGCCCGCGTGTTCAAGAGCCCCCGGCTCGCGAGGTCCTTCTACGTGCGCCTTTACGATTACTTCGATCCGGATTACGACAAGATCTACGAGACCATCAAGAAGGAGATGGGGTGGACCGCGGCCGATCAGTCGAACGCCGAGCACCTGGATTGCGAGCTCCACGGCGTGGCCGGTTTCCTGCACCACTTGAAGTTCCCCGAGCTGACGGGCCACACGATCCACCGGGCGGGCCTGGTCCGCATGGGCAAGGTCGGCCGCGACGCGGCGCTCGCGCAGGACCTCGAGGAGCTGGCCCGGGCGGAGGAGCCGGCGGTCTTGGAGCGCTTCTTGAGGGAAATGGACATGACCAAGGAGGAGTTCCTGGCCCATACGCGCGACTGGCGGACGGTCGCCAAGTTCCGGATGCGGAAAAAGTACCGCCTCCGCAATCTCTTCTACAAGCTGACCAGGCAGTAGGCGGGACGATGGATCGCCGGCAATTCATCAGGGCCATGGCCGCGGCCGGCGCCGGGGTCGCCCTGGCCTCGACGCAGGGATGCGAGACCGGATCGGGAAGCGGCGAGACCGTCGCGCTGCCCGCCGTCCGGACGAGCGCGTTCTCGACGGAGATCGTCTTGAACAGCCGGCGGTCCTATCACTCGGGATTCGCCGGGGGCCTCCCGGAACAGGTCCTGTCCAACGTGCTTCGGGCGACCGGCCGGGCCCCGCTGGCGGGCGGGAGCCGGACGATCTACGCCGCCTTGCCCGACAACGTGTATCGCTACGACCCGGCCCGGCACGAGCTCGTCCTTCATCTCGCCGGGAACCATCTGTCTCTCGCGGGCCTGGGATTCGAGGTGGGGATCGTCAGCAGCCTGACCGAGGACGCCGGCGTCGCCTCCCAGTTCGGCCTGCTCGCCGCGACCGCGTTCTGGGCGGACACGAGCGATCAACCGGGGACTTGCCCGAGCGCGTCGGCTGCCGAGAACGCCACGAACTCCTGGGGCGCCGGGGCCGTGACCTTCGCGAGCTCGTACGGCCTGATGGGCTCGGTCCGGGGCATGACCTCGGAGCTGGTCGCCGTCTCTTCGGACGGGAGCCTGCCCGCGCCGGCCACGACCGGCGCGACGATCTTCGAGGACGCGGTCGAAGCCGTCGATTACGGGACGAGCTTCGCTTCGGGGGACCTCGCGATCGGCCAGCTCGCCCAGCTGGCCTGGGCGTCCTACGGGAATACGCCCCACCTGGCGAGCAACGGGAACGCGGCCTTGACCTGTCCGTCGTCGCAGGCCCTCTACTATCTCACGGGCCGGATCTACATCGTCCGGTCGGTGGGGACGGAGAGATATGAGATCCGGCTGCCGGGCGGGAGCGCGGCGACCAGGGACCATCGCATCGAGCGCGTCACATTCGGGGACCGGCGGCCGGCGCTGAGGTCGGCCGTGACCAGGATACCGCAGACGGCCCCCGTCTACTTCGTGTATTGCGGGGCGTCGGGGTCGCGCGCGGAGCTGCTGGAGAGCGGCTTCGCGGCGGGCGGGGCCGTCCTGCAGGCGACTTCGTCGGGGCTGCGGAGCTCGATGACGGCCGGCCTTTCGGCCGCGGAGCGGACGGCCGTCGCCGCGGCGCTGGGCCTTCCCTCCGGGGATCTGCCGCTGCTCGTCCTGTCGGCGGGGGCGCCGGGAAGTTGATTGACTGGCCGGGGACGCCCGGCTATACTCCGCATCGATGAACAGAAGAATGGTGACAAGCGCTCTCGTGGTCATGGGGACGGCGGCACTGGGCATGTTCGCCCTGGATTCGAGCTTGGCGCGCCGGGCCGCTTCCAAGCTCCGCGGCATTTGGCGCCGGGCGGCGGAAGGGGAGGACGGGGCCGGGCGCGAGGAAGCCGAGCTGAGCCCCGAGGGTCTCGAGGTGTCGGTCGAGACCGCGCTGAATTCCCGCTGCACGAGCGACCGCGACGACGATCCGAAGGTCTTCCACTGGGGCATGTTCGACAAGGGCCGGACGCTGTCGCAGGGACAGATGGAACGGATCCAGTCCTTCATCGAGGTCCCGCGGTTCACCGACGGAGCGCTCACGGTCAAGAGGGAGGCGAAGCGCTTCGTGTTTTTGATCGACGGCGGGGCGACGGGATCTCGCGCCGATTGGATGGCGGTCGAAAGCGGGATGCAGCAGCAGGCCCTGGAATTGGTCTGCGCGGCGCTGGGCGTCGGAACGGTCTTCAGCGTGCTGGGCGCGGCCAAGGCGTCGTATGCGGGGGAAGGGGCGGCGCAGATCGGCATCCAGGTCGACGCCATGAAGCCCTCGTATGGCGGCCGGTTTTGGAGCGAGGAAGCGCCCGCGGGGGCGAGCCCCTGGAAAGAGGGCGATCTGCCGGCTCCCTCGCGGAGGGGGGACAACGCCCTGCTGACGGTGCTTCAGGGATTGCGGGCCAAGAACGGGGAGGGGCGGAAGGCGGCGAGGGGAGATCTCGGGCAGCTGCTGTGGGCGGCCAGGGGACGCACGCCGCATTTCTACAAGTCGATGCCGTGGGGTTTGACGATCCCGACGAACAAGGGAGAGCAGACGAACACGACTCTCTCGGTCGTCGCGGACGGCCGCTTGTCCAGATACGTCAACTGGCAGGACAAACGGCCGACCCACTCGCTGGAAGAGGCGGGCAGCGTGGAGGCCGGAGCGCTGAAGGCGTTGAGCGGGCGCTTCGGGGAGGGCCGGACTTACATCGTCCTCGGCCGCAACGCCGCGACTTCGGTCGCCCTGTGGGAGATCGGCTATCAGCTTGTTAATCTTATGTTGCAGGCGTCGGCACTAGGTCTGACGTATGAGGCGGTGCTGCTGGAAGACGGGGGGCTCCTGAGCGGAACGGGCGTCAAGGATCCCGCCGCCCTCTTTGTTCTTTAATTTCGGTGATTTCGGGGACAGTCCCCCATTTCTTCCCCCATTTCGGCGGTGACGACGGCGATCGAGCCGGTGGCGATGTCGCGGCGCGCGACCTCGGCGAAGCCGCTCTCCCGCAGGAAGGCCCGCAGGCCGCCCCGCCGCAGGAACTCCCGGCCGTTGCGGTAGTGCTCGCCTCCGGCCAGGCGCTCGACGGCCCAGGTGAAGAGCGCCCCGGCGCGCGAGCGGGCGTCCCACGGCGGCTCGAAATCGACCGCGACGAGCCGGCCGCCCGGCGCCAGCACCCGGCGCGCTTCGGCCATCATGGCCCGCCGCGTCTCCGGGCTCTTGTCGTGGAGGCCGAACGAGACGGAGACGGCGCGGAAGGACCGGGCCCGGAAGGGCAGCGCGGCCGCGTCGCCGCACACGAACGGCACCCCGGGGGCCCGGGCGGCGGCGTAGCGGAGCGCGCCGAAGCCCAGGTCCAAGCCGACCGACAGCCCGTCGCCGCCCGCGGTCGCGCGCTTTTCGCTTTCCCCCCTGAGCTGGTCGCCCGTCCCGCAGCAGAGGTCGAGCCAGGGGTAGAGGCCGTC
>CAZFBC010000045.1:11845-14105 GCA_964517245.1 uncultured Eubacteriales bacterium
TCCCTTATTTATGACTAGGTTATGGGTGTACAGCAGCACCCGCCCTCCGGGGGCACGCCGATGAGCAGCCGCGAAGTCCTTCAATCCTGGAAGGAGATCTCCGCCTACCTCGGCCGCGACGTCCGCACCTGCCGCCGCTGGGAGAAGCACCTCGGCCTGCCCGTCCACCGCCTCAACGGCTCGCCCAAGGCCCGCGTCCTGGCCTACAAGGACGAGGTCGACCGCTGGCAGGAGAAGAGGCTCCACGAGCGCGAGGAGGGGAAGGAGCGCACGCGCGCCTCGCTCCGGCCCTGGTACGCCGTCGCCGGATTCACGGCCCTCCTCGCCGTCGGGGTCCTCGGCTGGCGCTCGATCAACAACGGCCGCCCCCGGTTCGTGCCCGGCGAGGCCCGGCCGGTCGTCGCGGTCCTGCCCTTCGTCAACGGCACGGGCGACGCGGGCCTCGACTACCTCCGCGAAGCCGTCCCCGACCACGTCATCCGCGACCTGCAGCGGAGCGCCGAGCACCTGACCGTCTTCAGCTCCGAGGTCGTGACCGACGCCGTGCGCAAGACCGGGATCGATCCGGGCTCGCCGCTGACGCCCGGCGACCTCGACGCCGTCTCGGCGCGCCTGGGGGCCGACTGGCTCGTCGTCGGCTACCTGACGCGGTCGGGCGCGAAGCTCCGCGTCGCCTACGAGCTCCGCGGGGCCAGGTCCGCGGCCGTGCTCAAGACGGGCCGTGAGCCGGGGACGGAGGCCGACCTCCCGGTCATCGAGGGCCGCCTCGCCGACGGGATCCGGCGCGCTTTCGGCGTCCCCGCGACCGCCCCCGCCGACAAGCAGCAGGGCTGCTCGGTCGAGGCGATGCGCTTCTACGAGATGGCCCGGGCCGTCGAGCGGAAGTACCCCCTGAGCATCCCGCCGGACGACCTGGCGAAGATCCTCGACCTGTACGGCCGGGCCCTCGAGACCGACCCCGGCTGCGCCCTGGCCCAGGTCGGCCTGGGCGACGCCTATCAGCTGCGCTACGTCTACGAAGGCCGGAAGCCGGACGACTTCGCCCTGATGGAGAGAAGCTACCGGCGGGCCTACGAGATGGCGCCGGGGCGGGCCGAGGCCAGCGTCGGCGTCGGCTGGCTGCACTATTTCCGGAAGGACAACGACCAGGCCTACGCCTACTTCAAGCGGGCCCTGGAGATCGACCCCGGCAGCCTCGGCGTCCTGACCGAGACCGGGTCGTTCCTGGCCAGCGTCGGCATCCTCGAGCGGAGCGCGGAGTATTTCACGAGGGTCATCAGGGCCGGCGGATCGTCGGTCCTGGTCTACGTGCTGCGGGCCTGGTCCTACGAGCAGATGGGGCTCTACGAGTCGGCCCTGGACGACCTCGACAAGCTGATCGAGCTCGACCCGACCGACTGGCGGTCGCGCTGTTACCGGGCCAGGGTGCTGATCCTGATGCGGCGGCACGACGCGGCGGCGGCCGAGCTGGCCATGGCCGAGACCATGGCCCCGGGCAAGGCGTACATCGGCGCCGTCCGGGCGCTGGCGGCGGCGGCGCGCGGGCAGAAGAAAGCCGCCCTGGCCGCGATCGGGCCGATCGCCGAGGCGGTCCGCCCGGGCCGGTACACGTACTACCTCTCGCGCGTCTACGCCTCGCTCGGGATGAAGAGGGAGGCCCTGGCCAACATCCGGCTGGCCATCGACGAGGGCTTCGAGGAGATCTCGGACTACTCCTACTTCTTCCTGTTCCTCAACAACACGCGGGACTACTTCTACGAGAAGCTGCGCGCCGACCCGGCGTTCGTCGAGCTGCTGCGCGCCGAGGAGCGCAAGTACGTCGAGCGCCTCGAGAAGTACAGCGGGCTCTAAATGGGGGACATGATACCTATTCCCCCTTTTCTGTCGTATAATGGGCGGCGATGAAACGCGCGCTCGATCCCAAGAAGGTCCGGTCGGTCGCCCTGACGGCGCTCTTCCTGCTCTTCGCCGTCTGGCTCGTCTCGCCGTTCTTCAAGCTCGACGCCGCCGACGAGGCCGCCGGGAAGATCAACAGCTACCGGCTGTTCGCCGGCCTGATGCTGATGCTCGGCTTCGTCGGCAAGTCCCTCTGGGACGTGCTGGCGCCCCAGGGATTGGCGAAGAAGGTCTCGACGCCCAAGGCCGTCGCTCTCGTCGTCCTGGCCGTCGTCGTCACGGGGTTCATCATCTTCACCGTGGCCCAGGCCCTCAACTTCTACCTCGATTCCGCCGTCGCCTACGATTCCCAGAATTTCCTGCC
>CAZFBC010000046.1:0-2961 GCA_964517245.1 uncultured Eubacteriales bacterium
CTTGTTCCTGTGATTCACTCTTCGTATAATGGGCGCGCCATGCCCCGCCCGGCGTCTACCGCGAAAGGACATTGACCATGCGGCTCCAACTCCTCGACTGGATCATCATCGTCGTCTCCCTGTCGATCTGCTTCATCCCCGCCCTCGCCTACCGGAAACGGGCGGGCCGGAACACCTCGGAGTTCTTCGCCTCGGGCCGGTCGGTGCCGTGGTGGCTGGCCGGGCTGTCCATGGTCGCCACGACCTTCAGCTCCGACACGCCCAACCTCGTCACCGACATCGTCCGCCGCAACGGCGTCGCCGGCAACTGGGTCTGGTGGGCCTTCACGCTGACCGGCGTCGCGACGGTCTTCTTCTACGCCCGGATGTGGCGCCGCTCCGAGGTCCTGACCGACCTCGAGTTCTACGAGCTCCGCTACTCGGGCAAGGCCGCCAGCGTCGTCCGCGGCTTCCGCTCGGTCTACCTCGGGTTCCTGTTCAACTGCATCATCATGGCCACCGTCAACCTGGCCGCCTGCAAGATCGCCGCCATCATGTTCGGCCTCAACCGCTGGGAGACGCTGGCCGTCGTCGGCCTCCTCAACGTCGTCTTCGCCGCGGTCACCGGGCTCTGGGGCGTGCTCATCATCGACATGCTCCAGTTCTTCATGATGATGACGGCCGTCGTCGCCGCGGCCTACTTCGCCGTCCGCGAGGTCGGAGGCCTCGGCGCGATGGTGACCAAGGTCTCGGCCATGACCGGGCCCGGCGGCATCGACTTCCTGGCCATGCTGCCGAACTTCAGGAGCAACTGGGACCTGGCCATCGCCATCTTCGTCATGCCGCTCGCGGTCCAGTGGTGGGCGGTCTGGTACCCCGGCGCCGAGCCGGGCGGCGGCAGCTACATCGCCCAGCGCATGCTGGCCTCCAAGTCCGAGAAGGACTCGCTCGGAGCCGTCCTCTTCTTCAACATCGCCCACTACGTCCTCCGGCCCTGGCCCTGGATCCTGGTCGCCCTGTCGTCGCTCGTCATCTTCCCGAACCTCTCCGACATCCAGGCGGCCTTCCCGGCGCTCGACCCGAGCCTGCTCGGGCACGACATCGCCTACCCGGCCATGCTCAAGTTCCTGCCGGTCGGCTTCCTCGGCCTGATGGTCGCCGGGCTCGTCGCCGCCAACTCCTCGACCAACCTGACCCACCTCAACTGGGGCGCCTCCTACCTCGTCCACGACTTTTACCGCCGCTTCGTCAACCCGACGGCCACGGAGAAGCACTACGTCATGGTCGGGCGGCTGGCCACGATCGCTCTCTTCGTCTGCGCCGGGGCCATGGTCTTCGTCCTCGACACGGCCAAGGACAGCTTCGACATCATCCTCCAGGTCGGGGCCGGGACGGGCCTCCTCTACCTCGTCCGCTGGTTCTGGTGGCGGGTCAACGCCTGGTGCGAGGTCAACGCCATGGTCTCGTCGTTCGTCTTCTCGGTGCTGCTCCTCGTCCTGCGCAAGTTCGGCTTCGCCGTGCCGACGCACTACGCCCTCATCCTGACGGTGGCGGTGACGACGGTGAGCTGGATGCTGACGGCCTTCCTCGGCCCCCGGACCGACCGCGAAACGCTCGTCGCCTTCTACAGGAAGGTCCGGCCGTTCGGGCCGGGCTGGAAGGCCGTCCGGCGGGAGGCCGGCATCACCGAGGCCGAGGCCAAGGCCGGGGGGACCCACGAGAGCTTCCCGCTGGCCCTGGCCGGCTGGGTCTCCGGCTCGCTGACCATCTGGTCGGCCCTGTTCACGGTCGGGAACTTCCTCTACGGCCGGACGACCTGGGCGCTCGTCCTTCTCGCCGTCTTCGTCGGGAGCGGGCTCGTCCTGATCAAGGTCGTCAACCGGCTGTGGTCAAGGGGCACGGTGGAGGCGCCGCCGGCCGGGGGATGATCAGGGAACGGGTATCGTGTCCCTCATTTGAACCCGGTGTTGAAGACGGGCAGGACCCGCAGGCCCTTGGGGTTGTCGCGGACGATGTTGACGACGCCGATCTGGACGCCCTTCCCGATCTTCCAGGCGTAATTGACGATGCCGACGCTGAGGCCCGACACCGTGCCGCGGCAGTAGTTGAACGCGCTCGCGGCCAGGCCGGTGAGGCGGCCGCCCTTGGCGACGTGGACCGTGCCCAGGGCCAGGAACGCGCCCCGAAGGTCTTCCCCGCCGACGCCGAGCCCGCAGAGGGCCAGGCCCCTGATCTCGGGGGCGCCGGCGCCCAGGCCCGCGACGACGATCCCCTCGATCCTCTCGCCGGCCCCGACGCCGAGGCCGCCGACGGCGACGCCGATGAGGTTCCCGCCGCAGCCGGCGCCCAATCCGCCCACGACGAGGCCGGTGATGTTCTCGCCCGCGCCGGCCCCCAGGCCCCCGAAGGCGATCCCCTTGAGGTCCTCGCCGGCGCCGACGCCCAGGCCGCCCGCGAGGAGGCCCGTGACGTTCTCCCCGGCCCCCGCGCCGAGGCCGGCAATGGCTATGCCCCGGAGGTTCTCCCCGGCTCCGACGCCGGCAAGGGCCAGGGCGATGCCTTTGACGTCGTCCCCCGCGCCGGCTCCCAACCCGCCCACGCTCAGGCCGGTCAGGCTCGAATCCGCACCCACGCCCAGGAGACCCAGCTGGACTCCGCAGAGGCGGCCTCCTCGGGGCACGGCGCCGAGCGACAGGCCGGTGACGACGGCCCCTTCGTTGTCCTTGCGCGGCATCCACAGGGTGACGTTGACCCCGGTGACGCGCTCGACGCGGCTGTCGCGGAAGTTGAAGCGCAGTCCCGTGAAGGACTTCGAATTGCCGAAGCTGAGGCCCCAGTCCTCCGAGGGGATGTCCAGGCTCTGGGCGGACAGCCTTCCCGGGGCCGTCCAGAGGGCCAGGATCGAGAGCGCGGCCAGCCCCGCGACGGCCGTCGCCTTGCTTCTGAGGGTTCTATTCATGGTCCGTTCCTCGGTTCGGAATG
>CAZFBC010000046.1:3061-6845 GCA_964517245.1 uncultured Eubacteriales bacterium
GCCCCGGCGCCACGGGCGGAGGAAGGCGCCGAGCTGCCCTGCCACCGCATCCCCAACCTGGGCGAGGCCGCCGAATGGTACTTCGCCCCGGACGGAAAGCTCCTCGTCGGCAACGCCAAGGGCCCGGGCGACACGGCCCACCAGGTCTACATCGCGAGCCCCGACGGCCAGCTCGTTCGCCGGATCAACGGCCGGGGCGAGGACGCCTGCTCCTACTTCTTCCCCGACGGCCGGCGCGTCCTCTGGACCTCGACGCGCGACTGGCCCGACCTGCCCAAGGGCGACTGGTCGAACGCCGAGGACTATCCCCGGGGCGCCGAGATCTACGCCTCCGACCTCGAGGGGAACGACGTCCGGCGCCTGACCCATAACCAGGTTTACGACGCCGAATGCGTCGTCGCCCCGAACGGCCGCTGGATCCTCTTCGGGCGCCAGGTCGACGGCAAGATGGACCTCTGGACGATGGACGCCGACGGCTCGAACCAGAAGCAGATCACCTTCACGGACGACTGGCAGGAGGGCGGGGCCCAGATCCTCCCCGACGGCGAGACGATCATCCTGCGGGCCTGGCTGCGCCGGGACCAGGGCAAGGGCCGGGGCGGGATGCCGATGCAGATCTTCACGGTCGGGCGCGACGGCTCCGGCCTGAAGCAGATCACGTCGGGCGACGCGACCCACTGGGCGCCCTACCCCGCCCCGGACGGGCGGCACTTCGTCTACGTCCGCGTCCTCGTCGAGCCGGGCGGACGGCCGAACTACGAGGTCTTCCTCAGGCACCTCGAGACGGGCGAGGAGCGGCGCCTGACCTACGATCCCGGCTTCGACGGCTTCCCCTCGATCTCGGCCGACGGCCGGTGGATGACCTTCTCCTCGAGCCGCGGCGGCAAGCCCGGCGAGCGCGCGCTCTACCAGTACCTCATGGACATCTCGTCGCTCGGCGTCGGCCCGAAGAAGCCCTGAGCGCCGCGCGCCGGCCCGTAAGAATAGGGGAATGGGTATCATGTCCCCCATTTGGAGGCGGGTTGTCGGCCGGCGGCCATGTGTGTTATAACGCCTCGAGAGGTGCCCGCCCCATGACCAGAAGAACCCCCCCGGTCCTCGCCGCGTTCGCCGTGCTGATCCTGGCTTCCGCGGCTGCCTTCGCGCCCGTTCGCGCCGGCGTCCCGGCCCAGGCCGCGGCGAGCCTCATCGACCAGGGCGACGCCCTCTTCGCCGAGCGCGCCGACCTGGCCAAGGCCCGGGAGGCCAAGGCCCGGTACGAGGCCGCCCTGGCCGCCGGCGAGGACGCCTACGGCGCGAGCTGGCGCCTGGCCCGGGTCCTCTACTGGATCGGCGACCACACGCCGGGCAACGACGCCAAGAAGCCCGTCTTCCAGCAGGGCATCGACCACGCCAGGAAGGCCGTCGAGCTCGGGCCCGACCGGGTCGAGGGCCACTTCTGGCTGGGCGTCTGCTACGGCGTCTACGGCGAGGCCAAGGGCGTCCTCAAGAGCCTGTCGCTGGTCAAGCCCATCAAGGAGGAGATGCGGCGCGTCCTCGAGATCGACCCGGCCTACGACCGGGGCGGCGCCGACCGGGTGCTCGGCCGCGTCTACCACGAAGTGCCCAAGTTCGCCGGCGGCGGCGAGAAGAAGTCGCTCGAGCACCTGCTCAAGGCCGTCGAGTATGGGCCGCGGGTCGGCCTCAACTTCCTCTATCTCGCCGACACCTACATCTCCCTCGGCCAGGTCGACAAGGCCCGCGAGGCCCTGGAGACCGTCCTGACCATGGAGCCCGAGCCCGACCTCCTCCCCGAAACGGCCGAGGAGCGCGAGCAGGCCCGCAAGCGCCTCGAAAGGAAGCCGTTCAAGACCAAATGACCGGCGATCCGAAAGAACGGGGACACGTACCTGAGGTCCATGTCCCCGAAAAGCGTATCCCCGACAGCCCGCCGGAGATCAAAGTCTTGTTTGAGGACGGCGATTATTTGGCCGTCGACAAGCCCGAGGGCGTCGTCTCGGTCGCGGCGGCGGGTCAGCCCGGCCTGCCGGAGCTCCTCGCCGAGGTCGTCCCCGGCCGGCTCTTCGCCGTCCACCGCCTCGACCGCGCCGCGAGCGGGGTCATCGTCTTCGCCCGGAGCGCCGCGGCCCACCGCCACCTCAACGGCTGCTTCGACCGCCGCGAGGTTCGCAAGACCTACCTGGCCGCCGTCGACGGCACGATGGCCGTGAGCCGCGGGCAGATCAACGCGCCGCTCCGCGAGTTCGGCTCGGGCCGCATGGGCGTCGACGCGAAGCGCGGCAAGCCATCCTCGACCGCCTGGAAGATCGCCGAGCGGCTCGACGGCGCGACCCTGCTCCGCGTCGAGCCCTCGACGGGCCGGCGCCACCAGATCCGCGTCCACCTCTACCACGTCGGCCACCCCATCCTCGGCGACCTCCGCTACGGCGACCGGGACCGCCAGGAGCGCTTCCCGCGGCTCATGCTCCATGCCCTGGCGATCGACTTCGCCCTGCCGTCGGGCGAGCGCGTCGCCATCGAAGCGCCCATCCCCCCATCCTTCGATTCCGTCTTGAAACTTGTTCGGGGTCGGACCTCAGCAACTCAAAAAGAATGAACAACTTAGCCTTTAAAAGTGTGAAAAAATCCGGCTATTTTTGATGCTTCCAGGCCCGAAAACAGCAAAATGGAGATCTTCCACATGACGATGAGCGACACAAAAAAAATCCAACGCGCCCTGTGTCCGAGCGTTCGGAACCTCCCGGACACTTTCTTTTTGATCCTTCGTGTTGTCCTGATCTTATTGTTCCCCCTGATCCTGTCCTCCGCTTCCGGCCCAGGCGCGACGGGCACGCCGCCCGACCCGGGCGACGCCAGGCGCGCCGCGCCCAAGATCGTCCCCGACGCCGAGCGGGCCATGGCCCACCTCCGCCACCTCGCCTCCGACGCGTTCAAGGGCCGCAAGTCCGGCACGCCCGAATACCTCCGGGCCGCCGAGTACGTGGCCGCCGAGATGCGCAAGGCCGGCCTCCGGCCCGGCGGCGACAACGGCACCTGGTTCCAGGAGGTGCCGCTCAAGAACTGGACGAACTTCGAGCAGCCCGTCCGTCTCGAGATCGTCGCGCCGTCGCCGCGGGTCTACTTCGCCGGCCGCGGCCGCGACTTCCAGCCCGTCCCCCACACCGGCTCGGGCACGGTCCGCGGCGGGCTCGTCTTCGCCGGCCACGGCGTCGTCTCCGAAAAATCGTCGTGGGACGACTACGCTTCGCTCGACCCCGCCGGCAAGATCGTCCTCGTCCTCTCCGAGCTCCCCGAGTCCCTCGCGTCCGACGAGCGGGGCAACTGGGGCCTCGACCGGAAGGTCAAGACCGCAGCCGAGAAGGGCGCCGTCGGCCTCATCGAGATGGACCTCTCGACGCCCGGCCAGCCGCGCGCGCCCGGCGAGCGCCGCCAGCGCCAGGGCGCCCTGCGCCCAGGCCAGTGCCCCGAGGGCTTCGTCGTCATGAGGGCCGGCCGCGACTTCCTCAACGACGCCTTCTACCTCGTCGACCGGAGCTGGCGCGACCTGGTCAGCAAGACGCTCCGCCTCAAGAAGCCCCTGTCCCTCGACCTCGGCGTCCTCGCCGAGATGGAGGCCCACTTCGTCTCCGGCGACCGGACCGCCCCCAACGTCGTCGGCGTCCTCGACGGCCGCGACGCCAGGCTCAAGGGCGAGGCCATCGTCGTCGGCGGTCACCTCGACCACCTCGGCGTCGGCCTCGACGGCGTTGTCTACCCCGGCGCCGACGACAACGCCGCCTCCGTG
>CAZFBC010000046.1:6855-14059 GCA_964517245.1 uncultured Eubacteriales bacterium
TCCTCGAGGTCGCCCGCGCCCTCACGGCCGGCGGCTTCAAGTCGGCCCGCACCCTCGTCTTCTGCGCCTGGGCGGGCGAGGAGCTCGGCCTCAACGGCTCGCGCCACTACGCGGAGCATCCCTTCATCCCCCTCGACAAGACGGTCCTCTACATGAACATGGACATGGTCGGGACGGGCGACACGGACCTCCTCGTCGGCGGCATGACCGAGTCCGCCGAGCTCTTCGCCGTCGCCGAGCGCGCCCTCGACGACGCGACCCGCAAGCTCCTCAAGCCGCGCCCCAACTACCGCGGCTCCGACCACACCTCGTTCTGGGCCAAGGGCGTCCCGGCCGTCAGCCTGCGCACCGGCGAGGTCCTGACCGGCGGCCTCGACGACGAGCATCCCGAGTACCACATGCCCGGCGACCGCCCGGACATCATCGACCCCGCCCTCCTCGGCCTGGCCGCCCGCTACCACGCCGACATCCTCCGGCTCCTGGCCACGACCCGGGAGAACCTGCTCGACCCGGTCCACCGGACGCTCTTCCTCCACCGCGACGCCACGGTCGTCGACCTCCACTGCGACACGATCTCGCGGGCCCTGGCCGGCGAGGACCTCTCCCGGGACCTCCCCAAGGGCCACATCGACATCCCCAAGCTCAAGCGCGGCGCCGTCGACCTCCAGGTCTTCGCCTGCTTCGCCCCGCCCCCCGCGGACGAGGCCGCCAAGGGCCGCTCCGCCAACGGCGTCTTCGCCCAGATCGAGGCGGTCCGCGAGCTGGTCGAAAAGAACCCCGGCGACCTGGCCCTGGTCACGACCCTCCAGGAGGCGATGTCCGCCCGCGGCGCCGCCAAGACCGGCGTCCTCATCGCCATCGAGGGCGGCTACGCCATCGAGAACGACCTCGTCCTGCTGCGCGAGTTCCACCGGGCCGGCGTGCGGCTGATGACCCTGACCCACTGGACCGCGACCGACTGGGCCGACGCCTCCGGCGACCCGGAGCCCGCCCACGGCGGCTTGACGGAGTTCGGCGAGAAGGTCGTCGCCGAGATGAACCGGCTGGGCATGGTCGTCGACGTCTCGCACGTCCACGACGAGACCTTCCACGACGTCCTGCGCGTCTCGAAGGTCCCCGTCGTCGCCTCGCACTCCTGCTGCCGGGCCCTCGCGCCGCACCACCGCAACCTCAGCGACGAGATGCTCGCGGCCCTGGCCGAGAAGAACGGCATGATCGGCATCAACTTCTGGCCGGGCTTCCTCCAGGGCGATTACGACGCCAAGCAGGAGGCGATCTTCGCCGAGACCGCCGCCGCGCACGGCCTCCCCCCCGACCGGGCGGCCGTCTTCACGTCCGACCCCGCCGTGCGGGACAAGTTCTACGCCGACTTCCTGGCCCGCTGGGCCGAGGTCAAAAAGACCCTCCCGCCGGTCGACGTCAGGACGGTCGTCGACCACATCGACCACGTCGTCAAGGTGACCGGCGACTGCGACCACGTCGGCATCGGCTCGGACTTCGACGGCCTCAGCGAGGTCGCCTCGGGCCTCGACAACGCCGGCCTGCTGCCGAACATCACCAAGGAGCTCGTCCGCCGCGGCTACAAGCCCGCCGACATCCGCAAGATCCTCGGCGGCAACTTCCTCCGCGTCCTGGGAGCTGTCGAACGGGGTCGGACCTCAGCGACTCCATCAGAATGAACAACTTAGCCTCGAAAAGTGTGAAAAAACCCGGTCAATTTTGATGTTTTTGACCTCAAAAATCGCAAAAAAGTGCTATCCTAGATGGCTATGAGCGACCCCGAAGACACCCAAGACTCCCCGGGCGAGAACGAGCCCGCCGAGTTCGAGGCGCCGACCATCCTCGACCGCGGCCGCCACCGCATCTCGCGCCGCGACATCGATCCCGACTGCCTCAAGGTCCTCTACCGGCTGAACACCAACGGCTTCACCGGCTACCTCGTCGGCGGCGCGGTCCGCGACCTCCTGCTCGGCCGCCGGCCCGCCGATTTCGACGTCAGCACCAACGCCCACCCCAACCAGATCAAGAAGCTCTTCCGCAACGCCTTCCTCATCGGCCGGCGCTTCCGCCTGGCCCACATCCGGTTCCAGGCCGGCAAGATCATCGAGGTCTCGACCTTCCGCCGCAAGCCCGACGAGGAGGAGCTGGCCGCCGAGCGCGAGGAGGAGGCCCGGCGCGACGCCGAAGCGAAGCGGGCCGACGAGGCCGGAGAGAGCGCCGCACCTGCCGCCGAGCCTTCCGTCCCCGCCGACGAGCCGGTCCTTGACGAGCCCGGCGAGCCCGCCGAAGGCGCCGTCGCCGTCTCCCCCGTCCCGCCCGACGACGCGCCCGCGCCTGCCGCCGCGACTGCTGCCGCGCCTCCCGCCTCCCCCGCCTCCCCCGCTCCCCGCCGCGCCCGCACCCGCCCCCCCATCAAGCCCATCGCCTACGGCACGCCGCGCGAGGACGCCTTCCGCCGCGACCTGACCATCAACGCGCTCTTCTACGACATCGCCACCTACTCCGTCATCGACTACGTCGGCGGCCTCTCCGACCTCGCCGCCCGCCGCGTCCGCATCATCGGCGACCCAGACACCAGCTACGCCGAGGACCCCGTCCGCATCTGGCGCGTCGTCCGCCACGCCTCCCGCCTCGGCTTCGCCATCGAGGACCGCACGCTCGCCGCGATCCCGCGCCACCTCGACAAGCTCGCCGCCTGCCCCGGCTCGCGCCTCTACGAGGAGATGAACAAGGACATCAAGTCGGGCGCCGCCCGCGCCTTCTTCCGGTCGGCCCGCCTCCACGGCCTCCTCCCCCGCTTCCTCGGCGACGTCGGCGACCTCTACGAGCGCTCCGACGACCGCGCCGAGAAGCTCGACGCCCTCCTGGCCGTCCTCGACGCCTCCATCGCCGCCGGCGGCTCGCCCCCGCCCGAGGTCATGTACGGCCTCCTGCTCTGGCCCTGGGCCGAGCCGCTCCTCGCCGAGCTCCACGGCGACAAGCCCAAGGTCCTCTACGACGCCTTCCGCGCCGCCCGCGCCTCCGCCACCGTCCCCAAGACGCTCCTCCTCGAGACCGTCCACACGCTCGTCATCGTCGACCACATGGCCCAGGCCCTCCTCGACGGCAAGATGCGCTGGGCCCTCAAGGAGCGCCCCCGCTATCCCGAGGCCTCGCGCGTCACGTCCGTCCTCGTCGACGGCACGTTCGGCGCCCACGACGACCCGTTCTCGGCCATCTACGAGCGCCGCTTCGGCGCCCGCCCCAAGTCCGGCAAGCGCCCCCACCGCTACAGGCGGCGCAAGAAAGGGCCGGCGCTCCCGCCGCCGCCGCCCGGTGATTGACCCTTCGAAAGGAGACCCGCCGCCATGACCAGCGCCAGCGCCAACGCCAGCAACCGTGCCCGCCGCCGCCACCACACCCTGACCCTCGACGGCCTGAACCTGCCCCGCGTCCTGAGCTTCGTCGCCGGCGCGGGCATGATCGCCGCCTCGGTCATGACCATCGACCACTTCTTCCGGGCCAACTACCCCAAGACGATCTTCGAGGGCTCCTTCTGCGACATCAGCGCCTTCTTCAACTGCGACAGCTCGGCCTTCTCGTCGATCTCGCAGATCATGGGCGTCCCGCTCGGCTTCTTCGGCGCGTTCCTGGGCGCCCTCGTCATCCTCGGCACGGTCTTCCCGTCCGAGGCCTTCGAGCGCACCAACAAGTCGCTCGCCCTTCTCAACGTCCTCGGCGTCGTCGCGCTCTTCCTCTACTCCGTCTTCGAGCTCGGCAGCCTCTGCCTCCTCTGCTCGGGCTTCTACGCCTTCTCGATCATGAGCTACGTCCTCTTCGCCCTCTACGGCATCGACCGCGAGACCAAGAGCCCCTTCGCCCGCTGGATCCGGCCGTCGCCGAAGCTCATCGTCGTCTTCGCCGTCGCCGCCGCCGTCGGCGCCTACGGCATGATCGCCTACCACGACGCCCGAAAGGAGGCCCAGATGGGCACGTCCGTCAACATCGTCAAGCAGTTCTACGAGCTGCCCCAGGTCCCCTGGCCGAGCGTCATCTCCCCGTTCTGGACGGCGCGCGCGACCGAGCGCTTCGAGGACGCGCCCATCCGGATCATCGAGTACGGCGATCTCCTCTGCTCCGACTGCCTCTATCTCAACCAGCAGCTCGAGCGGCTCAAGGAGGAGTTCAAGGGCAAGATCAACGTCGCCTTCCAGTTCTTCCCGCTCGAGGGCCTGTGCAACGACGTCGTCCCGAAGAAGGCCAAGCTCCACCCGGGCGCGTGCGAGCTGGCCTACATCGCGACCTACGACCCGACGAAGTTCAAAGCCATCCACGACGAGGTCTGGGCCAACTTCCGCGCGGCGCGCGACCCCGAATGGCGCCGCGACCTGGCGCGCAGATACGGCGTCGAGGCGGCCCTCGACGACGCCGCGATCCGGGAGACGATCCGGGCCCAGGTCGCGACCGGCGCCGAATACGAGAAGACCTCCGACGAGCACCCCTACGGCATCCGCTCCACGCCGACCATGATCATCAACAACCGGATGATCATCGGCACGCTCCCCTACGAGCACATGAAGGCCATCTTCCAGGCGCTCGTCGAGGAGCACGAGGGCGGCCCGAAGCGGTTCATGGAGAACTGGGTCGAGCCGGTCCGCAAGAAGAAGTAATAGGGTATCAGAGCCAGAGAGAGGCGGCCTCGGGCACGCCGGCCCGGTCGACGAGCCTGATCGCGTCGCGCGCGCAGGCGCTCCGGCAGATGCCGCAGCCGTAGCACTTCCGCGGGTCGACCGCGGCCTTGTCCTTCTTCCCGCGCGGCCGGAACGCGTCGAACGGGCACGCCTTGACGCACTGCCCGCACCCGTTGCACAGCTCCGGGTCGGCCGCGGCCACGTACTCGCCCCGGAAAAAGACCGGCGTCTTGTGCGTCACCGTCGTCTTCATGGCGTAGCACGACGGCAGCGAGCAGTTGCAGATCCCGGCCAGGAACGGGGTCACGAACGTCCAGACCGTGTGGCAGTTGCCCTCGCGCTCGCTCTCCCGCATCCTCTCCAGCGCCTCCGTCTTGGACATCGACTCCAGCCCCGCCGTGTGCGGCCCGACGAGGTAGGACGCGTCGATCTCGCCGAGCAGCTTGGCCACGCCCCCGCCGTTCGGCTCCATGCTGACGCCGAAGCAGTAGCGCTGCTCCTTGCCCGCGGCGACGTGCCGGCAGATGCAGGCCAGGCGCACGACCGAGGTCGTCAGCGCCAGGATGCGCTCGATGTCCTCGATGGGCACGACCTGACCGAAGTGATGGGCCTGCTGCCTGGCCGTGATGCGCTTGCGCAAGCCCTTCCACAGGAAGTCGGGCATCACGTCGAGCGCCCGGAGCGCCCGCTCCCCCTTCGCCAGCTCACCCGGGTTCTCGAAGAACCGGGTGATGAACCGCCGCCGCCTCAGATCGCTGAGAAGGTCCTCGGCGTAGTTTTCGGCGTTGAGGTACCACTTTTTCCCCTCGCCGTGCTGATGGCAGAACTCGCACATGGATCACCCGCTTTCCCGCCCATCCTGCCACGGCCGCCGCTCGGAGTCAATAAACGGGCAATAAATGGGGGACATGTTACCCAAAAATTTGAAAAATCCCGGGAATTCGAGAAAAAACGCTTGACAAGCCGTATCTCACATAGTATCGTAGTATACACATTATAGTGATACGCACATTATGGTCCGACCACGAACCGGAGGCCCCATGACCGACCGCGATGCTGACCGTGACGCCGGCCGCGATCCCGACCGCACCGCTCCCCGCGAACCCGACGTCGGCCCCGACATCGGCGCCCTCGTGACGGAGATGAACCGCGGGTTCCTCCACATCCTCGCCCTGGCTCTCCTCGAGAAGGACATGTACGGCTACGCGATGGTCAAGCACATCGAGACCCTGGGCTACAAGGTCGAGGAGAACACCCTCTATCCCCTGCTCCGCCGGCTCGAGAAGAACGGCTGGATCGCGTCGAAGTGGGACGTCTCCGAGGACAGGCCCCGCAAGTTCTACGCCATCACCGCCGGTGGCCGCGCCCTCCGCGCCGGCCTTCTCGAAGTCTGGGCGAACCAGAACCGCATCCTCGGAGCGATCGCCAAGGAGAACGTCCATGGTTGACAAGCTCGAAGCCTATCTCGAAGAGATCGGCCACTTCCTCTCCGGCCGCGCCGAGCGCGCGGAGATCCTGTCCGAGATCCGCAGCCACATCCTGGAAAAGGCGGCCGAGGGTCCCGGCGAATTCACCGGCGCCGGCATCGAAAAGGCGATCGCCGCGTTCGGCCCGGCCCGCGAGGTCGCCGAACGCTATCTCGCCGAAAGCCGGCCCATCATCGCCCCGGCCTACAGGCGCTACCTCTTCCGCTACGCGACGCTCCTTTTCGCCGTCCACGCGCTGCTCACCGTCGCCGCGGTCGCGCTTAATAAGAGCTTCGTCCTCTTCCCCTTCCTCTTCATGCCGCGCCTCGGCGTCCTCGAGGCCCTCATGTACCTGCCGACGGCTTTCCTCGCCGACCTCGGCATCGTCGCCGCCGTCCTCTACTTCATCACCCAGAGCGGCAAGGACGTCCGGCTGCCCTGGCCCCGGTTCGCCGTCGACCTCGACGAGGTCAGGCCGCCGGCCAAGAGCTCCTGGCTGCGCCGCATTCCCACGGCCGTCGGGGCGGTCGTCATGCTGGCCCTCACCGACTTCGCCCTCCATCTGTTCGCCAAGCACGGGACCATCTTCCTCATGTTTCCCGACGGGGGCGACCCGCGGCCGTTCTTCACGGCCGCCGCCGGGCGCAGCCTTTCGCTCATCGTCGTCGCCATGCTCGCCGCCTCGAGCCTGACTCTTCTCGCCAAGCTCATCACGCGGTCGCGCTGGGTCGACGTCGTTTCGGACGCGGTCGCGCTCGTCCTCATCGGCCTTCTCCTCCGCCAGCCCTTCGAGGGCCTCTTCGCCGCCGAGATCGCCGATCGACTCCTGCCCAAGCTCGGCCATTGGGCGAAATATTCGATCCTCGTCACGATCCTCTTCATCGCCCTGATGATCACCGTCGACCTCGTCAAGAACGTCGTCGTCCTCGGCCGCCGGAGGCTGGCCAAGAACCATGCCTAAATTTGGGAATAGGTATTGTGTCCCCGAATTAGGGAGGGCGTCCCCGAATTACGGCAGGAAATTCTGGGAATCGTAGGCGACGGCGGAATCGAGGTAGAAGTTGAGGG
>CAZFBC010000047.1:0-13968 GCA_964517245.1 uncultured Eubacteriales bacterium
CATCCCCTTTCCTATGAGGAATCCTTCCGGAGGGCCCTCGATGAGATCGAAAGGAGCCAGGTCATCAGCCGCTGGTGCGACAGCAGCGCCAATAAGACATGTGATATCGAAGGACTGGACCGATTGGAATCGGCCGTTTATAGAGAAAAGATCTCGGCCGATCTCGGGGCCATTCCGGCGGATAGAGTTTTTTCTGTCGTCGAATCCATCGGGGGGGACAACGGCTGGTTTACCTACAATTGGCTGTGGCGGCTGCGAGGTTTCATCGACATCTTATTCGCCGGTCCCGGGTTGAGCCGGGGACGCCGGGATCCCAACAGGCTTCGCATCGGCGACGGCCTGGACTTCTGGAAAGTCGTCGACCTGAAGCCAAACAAAAGACTGCTCCTCGTCAACCAGATGAAGGTCCCTGGAAAGGCCTGGCTGGAAATCTCTATAGAAGGCAGCCGGCTGGTTGTCACGGCCCACTATTATCCGAAAGGACTCTGGGGAAGGTTATACTGGCTCCTCACCAAACCCCTGCACAAGCTCATTTTCCCCGATATGGCCAAAGGAATCATCAAGAAGGCGCGGCAAACCGCCGCGGGTCAGCGGTAGAGCTCCAGGCGGGAGACGGCGACATCCGCCTCAAATTCTTCCCCGATAGCCACTACGGCGATCCGCTCGAGGCCCCGGATGTCCAGTTTGGCCCGTAGATTTTCCGGTTTAAACCCGTCAAACGGGAGGTCGACCGGCCGCCGGCGGGCGGTGGAGTCGAACGCGGCGCTGAAATATTGCCAGGGGAACCCGGTTTGGGCGGTGCGCAGATGGATATGATAGGTTTTACCGTTGCCGCGGACCCATGCCCTGACTCCCTTGAATTCCGAAGCGTCGAAGGGGCGGAATGAGAGTCTCGGCCGCGAGACCCTGTCAGGGAAGCGCGCTTAGGTTATAATGAGGCCATGAGCGGTAGAAAAAAAGAGCGGCATCCGTTCCTCGCCTTCGCGGTGTTCGTCCTCGCGGCCGGGGCGGCCTTCGCCCATCAGCCCCGCCTCGTCGACGACCGGCCGTCGATCATCGTCCGCGACCCGGAGATCTCCCAAGCTTTCTACGCCCGCTTGGCCGGGAATCCCCAGACGTACGACATCCGGAGCGATGCCCCGCTGCGGCTCTACGTCAACCTCCTCGTTCCCGACATCCCGGGCATCGAGACCGACTACGAAGCCGCGGTCTTCCGTGAGACGGACGGGAAGAAGGAGCTCCTAGCCCGCCTCGACGGGAGGACGTACGCCTGGCGCCCGTTCTACGAACCTTTCGGCGGTGACCGCTACCTGCTCGGGCCCGAATACGACGAGCACGTCCCCGCGGGCGCCTACACCGTAGTCGTCACGAGCCCCGACAATACCGGCAAGTACGTCCTGGCCGTGGGCAAGATCGAGAAGTTCCCGCCGAAGGCGATGGCCCGGACGATCGTCGCCCTGCCGAAGCTCAAGCGTTACTTCGGCAAGTCGCCCTGGACGGCCTTCTTCAACCTGTCGGGCGTGTTCCTGCTGGTCGCGATCGGGGCCGTCGCGGGCCTGGCGGCGCTTTTTTTCTGATCCAGCGCCGGCGGCGCCGACGCGCGGCCGGCGCTTAGCTTCCGGGAGGGATCAGCAGGACGGCGCACACCGGCCGACGAGGGACTCGAACCCCCGGCCCGCCGCTTAGAAGGCAGAAGGGGGGAACACCATCGACTATGGTATAAACTGATCACGATGAGAAAGACACACGATTCGGCCTTCAAGACAAAAGTGGCGTTTGAAGCGGCCGGAGCCGCTTGCCGCCGGGCGATTCCCGGGGAGAGGCAGGAAAGGCGTAGCGCGAGGAAAGATACCCGACCTCGATGGACTCGTACGGCTGCCGTAAGCGCGGTCTTCGCTCTCGCCGCGGCATCCTCAGCGTTGATGAGCCGCCCTCAAGCGGCGGGGCGGCGCGCCGTCGGCCTGGCCGCCCTGACACCGCTGACCTCCTGGGAGAAGGCCGCTCCGGGCGTCTGGCGGGCCAAGGCCGGCGACGTCGGGCGCGAGCTTCGCTACACCAGCCTGGCCGCCGAGCCGCCCCGGCTGGAGGCTTTGGCCAGGCGGTCCGAGCGGGACTTCCCCTTTGCCGAGGAGCCCATCGCCTTCGAGCGCACGGCCGACGGCAAGATCGTCCTCCGCATCCCCTGCGGCCCGGCCGAGAAGCTCTACGGCTTCGGGCTCCAATTCGACGGCCTGGATCGCAGCCAGGCGGTCCTGACCCTGAACGTCGACCACTGGGGGAAAGGCAGCGGCAGGACCCATGCTCCCGTCCCCTTTTACGTCTCCAGCCGCGGCTACGGAGTTTTCATCGACACCGCCCGCTTCCTCAAGATCTACGCCCGGGTCGGAAACCGCAAGGACGCCTTGCGCAATCCGCCCCCCGTCGACCGCAACCCTCCGCCCGGGGAGACGGCCGAACCCTGGCAGGCCCAGCCTCGCTCCAACGCGGTTGAGGCGCTCGTGGACGGCCCCGGAGCCGAGATCGTCGTCCTGGCCGGCGCCAACATGGCCGACGTCGTGGAGCGCTACAACCTCCTTTGCGGCGGAGGCGCCCTGCCCCCGCTTTGGGGACTGGGCTTTTGGCACCGGGTCCACGCCGAAGCCGACGAGGCGCGCGTCCAAGCGGAGGTCGCGGAGTTCGAGAAGCGCGGCATCCCGCTCGACGTGATCGGCCTGGAGCCGGGCTGGATGACCAAGTCCTACCCCTGCACCTTTGAATGGCAGAGGAAGCGCTTCCCCGACCCGGCCGGCTTCGCCGCCGGACTTCTGAAGAAGGGCATCCGACTCAATCTCTGGGAGAATCCCTACGTCTCGCCGGAGAGCCGGCTCTACAAGGCTCTCTTCCCGCTCGCCGGATCTCACATGGTCTGGCTGGGGCTGGTCCCCGACTACACGATCCCGGCGGCCCGGCAGGCGCTCCTGGAACAGCACCGGACCGATCACGTCGAGATCGGCGTCAGCGGCTACAAGATCGACGAGGTGGACGGCTATGACGTCTGGCTGTGGCCGGACCACGCCTCCTTCCCCTCAGGAACGCCGGCCCCGGTCATGCGCCAAGCCTACGGCCTGATGATGCAGGACCTGATCTTCAAGGGCCTGTTCAAGGCTCGCAATCTCCGCACCTACGGCCTCGTCCGGGCCAGCAACGGGGCCGCCTCCGGTTATCCGTTCGCGATCTACAGCGACGCGTACGACCTGAAGGAGTACATCACCGGGATCGGGGCGGCGGGGATCTCGGGCCTCCTTTGGACGCCCGAGATCCGGGACGCCGGGAATGAGCACGACTGGCTCGACCGCATGCAGCTCGTGGGCTTCTCGGCCCTGGCCCAGCTGAACGCCTGGGCCTCGGGGACGACGCCATGGCATTTCCCGGCTGCGGCGGGCAAGGTCAAGGCCATCCTCGAGCTGCGGATACGGCTCCTGCCCTACCTCTACAGCGCTTTCGCGGCCTATCATTTCGAGGGCGCGCCGCCGCTGCGGCCGATGCTGCTCGAGGATCCCTCCCTGGCCCATGTCGAGGACCAGTTCATGTTCGGTCCCTCGATCCTTGTCGCGCCTTTCTACGGCCGGACGGGATGGTCTCGAGAGGTCGTCCTGCCCGAGGGAGAATGGTACGACTTCAGAACGGGAGTCCCCGTGCGTGGAGGAAATCGGGTGAAGGCTGAAAGCGCGTCCGGCGAGATCCCTCTCTTCGTCCGTGAAGGCTCGCTGATCCCCATGCTGAAAGAGCCCGCGAAGAACGCCGAGGGGGCCTATGGGCAGCCGCTAGAAGTTCGCTTTTACGGCCGCGACAGGGGAACGTTCGATCTTTACGAGGACGACGGCCGGACGTTCGACTACGAAAAGGGCAAGTACCGCGTCCGACGGCTGTCCGTGTCCAGGGGCCAAGACGGGGCCTTCCGCCTTGTCGAGACCGTTGTCAAGGACGGCGCCCCTGCGATGTTCGGGAAGCCTGAATTGCGGATCATGACCCGCTAGCGCTCGCGCCCGCGCGGGCGGCCGACCACGAGGAGATCAAGATGAAGACGACGTACAATCTGTTGTGCCCCGGCATCGGGGCCGCGATGCTCTGTTAGATCAAAGGGCTCTGCAAAACCGACAAAACCAGGGGAAATTTGGAGCGCGCCTGGAGGGACTCGAACCCCCGACCCGCTGCTTAGAAGGCAGCTGCTCTATCCACCTGAGCTACAGGCGCGTCGCGGCGGCGGGAAAGATATCGGGGAGAGCGGATTTGAACCGCCGACCTCCTGCTCCCAAGGCAGGCGCGCTAGCCGGGCTGCGCCACTCCCCGTTCCGTTCAGCCCCAGAATCTTAGCATAAGATGGGGTCAAACCTTAAATTTTCAACTTTCTCCGCGCGCTCATCCAATGGCAACGAGCTCAGGGAAAAATTAAAAAATTTAAGGTTTGACCCCTTCTATTTCCGGCCGAGGCCTTTGTCGATGGTCGCCTTTTCGATGCTGACCACGATCGGGCGGCCGTGGGGGCAGAGGGCCGGCTGGGATGTTTTGAACAGCTCGTCGACGAGGTAGCCCATCTTCTCCCGGGTCAGGGGCTCCCCGGCCTTAACGGCGGACTTGCAGGCCATAGTCGCCAGCATCCGCTCGCGCCTATCCTCGGCCGCGCCATCGCCCGCCTCCTCGAGCAGGCCCAGGAAGACGTCCCTCGCCTCTTCGGGCCTGAACACGTCGGGGTATTCCTTGAGCGCGTAGGAGCGCCCGCCCATGTCCTCGACCCGGAAGCCCAGGTCCTCGAACAGTCCGGCGTTCTCCTCGAGCCTGAGGGCGGGCGCCGGCGGGAGCTCGACGACGGGCGGGATGAGCAGGATCTTCCTCGGCCAGATCTTCAGGCGGTCGATCTCCCGGTACTTGTCGAAAAGAACGCGCTCGTGGGCGTTGTGCTGGTCGATGACGAGAAGGCCGTCCTCCCCGGCCGCGACGATGTACATGTTCTCGTACTGGCCGAGGACGACGGGCCCGGTTCGACCCGCGCCGGTCGCTTGCCCGGAAGCCGGGGACACGTACCTTCGGTACATGTCCCCTGCCGCTCCACCTCCCGCACCCCCCTCCGCGCCGGGGGCGAGAGCGGCCGCGGGGACGGGCCCGAAGCCGAGGCCCGGGGCGGCGTAGCCCGCGCCGCCCTCCGCGACCCGGCCGGACGCCCCCCGGCCGCCGTCGGCGGGGACGACCTCCTTGATGACGTGCCCGCGGGCCGCGCCCTCGCCGACCGCCCGGAGGACGAGCCGGAAGACGGTCTGCGTGTCCCGGAACCGGACCTCGGCCTTGGCCGGGTGGACGTTGACGTCGACGTCGGCGAAGGGCAGGGTCAGGAAGAGGAAGGCCTCGGCCGACCGGTTCCGCTCGAGGATGCCCGTGTAGGCCTGGCTCAGGGCGGCGGCCAGGATCCTGTCCTTGACCGGGCGGCCGTTGACGAAGAAGTGCTGGACGGTCCGGTCCGGCCGTCCGGCCAGGGGGAGCGACGCCAGGCCCTCGAGCCGGGCCTCCCCCTCCGCCGCCTCGACGTCCATCAGCCCGTCGACCATCTTCCGTCCGAACAGCTGGAACACCCGCTCGCGCAGGGTCCGGACCGGCGTGCAGTCGAAGACCGTCCGCGCCCCGTGGACGAGCGTGAACCGGACCCCGGGCGAGGCCAGCGCGGCCTGGGTGACGTACTTGGCCACGGGCCCGAGCTCCGACTGGCCGGAGCGGAGGAACTTCCGCCGGGCCGGCAGGTTGAAGAACAGGTCCCGGACCTCGACGCTCGTGCCGCGCGGGAAGGCGATGTCCGTGACCGCGACCAGGCGGTCGCCCTCCCGCTCGATCAGCACGCCCCGGTCCGAGGCGCCGTCGAAGGTCCTCAGCGCGAGCCGCGAGACGGCCGCGATGCTGGCCAGGGCCTCGCCCCGGAAGCCGAGAGTCGCGATCCGCTCGAGGTCCGCCTCGCCGGCGATCTTGCTCGTCGCGTGGCGGCGGAAGCAGAGCGCGGCGTCCTCCCGGCCCATGCCGGAGCCGTCGTCGCGCACCCGGATGAGCGAGTTGCCGCCGTCGGCCAGCTCGACGCGGACCTCGGCCGCGCCGGCGTCGAGGGCGTTCTCGACGAGCTCCTTGACGACCGAGACGGGCCTCTCGATGACCTCGCCGGCCGCGATCTTCCCGGCCACGTCGTCCGGCAGGACATGGATCTTCCTCACGCGACGACCTCGCCCTCGGTCCGGCCGGGAAGGGCCCGGCCCATCCTCACCCGCACGAGCTCCCGCCTCGGGGCCCGGCAGGAGGGGACCATGACCCGGACGGCGTTCCCCGTCAGGACTTCCGCGCCCCCCTCCGCCCTCGCGATGACGACCGCCTCGAGCTCCCGGCCCTCGAGCCGCCGGCGGAAGCGGAGGTCCTTGGCCGCGGCGAGCCGCCGCAGGGCCTTGGCCCTCGCGGTGACGACGCCCTCCGGGAGCCCGGGCCGCGACCCGGCCGCGGTGCCCGGCCGCGGCGAATACGCGAAGACGTGGAAGCCCGTCAGCGGGGACTCCTCGAGAAAGCCCTCGAGCTCGCCGAAATCGGCCTCCGTCTCCCCGGGGAAGCCGGCGATGACGTCGGCGCCGAGGGCCGCGTCGGGCGCGAGACGCCTCAGCGCCTCGAGGATCCTGCGGCTGTGGTCCGCTCCCCCGGTCCGCCCCATCAGCCGCAGGACGCGCTCCGAGGCGTGCTGGAGCGACAGGTGGAAGTGCGGGCAGATGCGCCCGCTCCCGGCGACATGGGCGACGAGCCCGTCGTCGGTCCGGCGCGGGTCGAGCGAGCTCAGGCGGAGGCGGGCCGTCCCCGCCGCGCCCTCGATCTCCCGGAGGAGGCCCCGGAGCGAGCCCCGGGGCTCGAGATCGTCCCCGTAGGACGAGAGGTGGATGCCGGCCAGGACGATCTCGCGGAACCCCCGCCCGGCCAGATCCCGCACCGAGGCCGCGACCTCGGCCGCCGGAACGCTCCGGCCGGGGCCCCGGACGCCGGGGATGACGCAGAACGCGCAGCGGTCGTCGCACCCGTCCTGGACCTTGAGGTAGGCCCGGGCCCGCGACGGCTCGCCCGCCGCGACGACGGCCTCGGCCCCCGGCCCGGCGAGCCCGGCCAGCCGGTCCGGCAGGCCGGCCTTGGCGCTCTGCGGCAGCACGGCGACGACGTTCGGCATCGCCGCAACTTCCCTGGGGGCCCTCTCCGCGTAGCAGCCCGTGACCACGATCCTCGCCGCCGGGTTGCCGCGGGCGACCGACCGGATGAACTTGCGGACGTCCCGGTCGGCCCGGCCGGTCAGGGTGCAGGAATTGACCACGACGATGTCGCTCCGGCCCCAGTCGTCGCCGAGCCGCAGGCCCCGGGCGCGGAGGGCCTCGGCCCAGCCGAAAGCCTCGGCCCGGTTGGCGCGGCAGCCGAAGTTCCGGACGGCAAGGGACGGCATCGCCGGGGCTAGAGCTTTTCCTTGAGCTTGAGGGAAGCCGCCTCGACCTTGTCCGCCATCTTGGCCCTGTGGACGGCCAGCTTGGCCCGGAGGCCCTCGTCCTTGAGGGCCAGGATCTCGACCGCGAGGATGGCCGCGTTGGTGCCGCCGTGACGGCCCAGGGCCACCGTGGCCACGGGGACGCCTTTGGGCATCTGGACGGTCGACAGGAGCGCGTCGAGCCCGGCCAGGGCCTCGCTCTCGACGGGGACCCCGATGACGGGCCTGACCGTGTGGGCTGCGACGACGCCGGCCAGGTGGGCGGCCTTGCCGGCCACGGCGATGAAGACCTCCGTGCCGGCCGCCTCGGCCGCCTTGACCAGCCGGAGCGTCCGCTCCGGCGACCGGTGGGCCGAGGTCACCTCGAGCCCGAACGGGACGCCGAAGTCGTTGAGGACGGCCAGGCCCTCCTCGACCGCGCCGAAGTCCGATTCGCTCCCGAGAAAGACCGTGACTTTCATGTCCGCTCCTCCTTGACCGCGCCGATGTCGCGGCGGTAGTGCATGGCCTCGAAATAGACCCGGCCGCAGGCCTCGTAGATCCGGCCCATGGCGCCGGCGAGGTCGTCCCCCGAGGCGCAGACGCCGAGCACGCGCCCGCCCGACGTCAGCGTGACGCCGTCCTCGAACCGGGTCCCGGCGTGGAAGACCGTGACGCCGGCGACCTTCTCGGCCTCGGCCAGGCCGGAGACGACCTTGCCCTTCTCGTGGTGCAGGGGGTAGCCGCCCGAGGCCACGACGACGCAGCCCGCCGGCTTGGCCGACCAGCGGACCTCGCTGCGCAGGACGTCGCCGTCGACCGCGGCGTTCAGGAGGTCGAGGAGGTCGCTCTCGAGGCGGAGCATCTGCGGCTGGGTCTCGGGGTCGCCGAAGCGGCCGTTGAACTCGAGGACCTTGGGCCCCTCCTCGGTGATCATCAGGCCGGCGTAGAGCACGCCCTTGAACTTCCGCCCCTCCTCGAGCAGCCGGGTGACGGCCGGGGTGATGACCGTGGCCATGACCTCGGCGAAGAGCTTCTCGCTCATGAGCGGCGACGGCGAGATGGCGCCCATGCCGCCCGTGTTCGGGCCCTTGTCGCCGTCGTAGGCCGCCTTGTGGTCCATGGCCGTCACCAGGGGCTGGACGCGCACGCCGTCGGAGATGACGATGAAGGAGACCTCGCGGCCGCGCAGGAACTCCTCGATGACGATCCGGCGCCCGGCCGGGCCGAACTTCTTCCGGACGAGGATGTCGCCGGCCGCCTCCTCGGCCTTCTGGAGGGTCGGGCAGACGACGACGCCCTTGCCCGCCGCGAGGCCGTCGACCTTGAGGACGACCGGGAAGCCGAGCTCGCCCGAGGCCAGGACGCCCCGGGCCTGGTCGAAGCCGTCGGCGACCTTGAACCGGGCCGTGGGGATGCGGTGGCGGGCCATGAACTCCTTGGCGAACACCTTGCTCGCCTCGATCTCGGCCGCCTTCTTCGACGGCCCGAAGATCCGGAGGCCCCGCTTCTCGAACTCGTCGGCGATGCCCAGGGTCAGCGGGCCCTCGGGCCCGACGACGGTCAGGCCGATCTTCTCCCTCTCGGCGAAGTAGGCCAGCCCGGGGATGTCCGTCTCGGCCAGGGGGACGTTCTCGGCGACGAGCCGCGTCCCGCCGTTGCCCGGCGCGCAGTAGACCTTGTCGACCGCGGGGCTCTGGGCCAGCTTCCAGGCCAGGGCGTGCTCTCGGCCGCCCGAGCCGACGACCAGGATCTTCATGTTCTCATGCTCCTGCGGCCCGGCGGAGATTGTCGGCGAAGAGGGCCGCGTAGCCGGCGTCGGGGAAGACGCTCGCCAGGACCCGGGCCGCGAGGGGCACGGCCTCGGCGGGCGGGAGCGTGTAGCCCATGGTCAGGAAGCCCTTCCGGTAGCGGGCCACCTCGGGTCCGGCCGGCCTGTTCCGGACGATGACGTCGCTCATCAGGCCGGCCAGCGTGTCGAAGTCCTTTTCCTTCATCCCGAAGCGGGTCATCTCCTGGACGCCGAGGCGGATGCCGCTCGACTCGAGGAAGGTGGCGTCGTCGGGCAGGGCCTGGTAGTTGGTCAGGACGTTGTTCGTCTCCAGGCGCCGGGCGATCTCCATGCCGGCCCCGAAGGCCTTGACCCGGATGATGACCTGGTGCGTCTCCGTGTAGCCGTCGGCCGGGTCGCCCTCGACCGGGACGCCGTGGGCCTCGAGGGCCCGGGCCAGGGCCTTGGCGTTGGCCCGGACCTGGGCCTGGAACTCCTCCTTGAAGGCGTTCATCTCGTAGGCGGCCATGAGCAGGCCGAGGAGCGTGCCGAGGTGGTGGTTGCTGGTCGAGCCGGGGAAGGCCCGGCCCTTGATCTCGGGCCAGAGCGGCCGCAGGGGCGAGCCCTTCGGGAGGTTCCCCGCGACGACGCCGCGCTGGGTCCCGAAGAACGTCTTGTGCGTGCTCCCGGTGACGATGTCGGCGCCCTCTTCGAAGGGGGCCTGGAACGCGCCGTAGAGGCCGAGGACGTGGGCCATGTCGAACATCAGGACGGGCCGGTCCTTCCAGTCGCGGACGATGTCGGCCACGAACTTGACCGGCTCGCGGTAGAGGAACATGCTCTTGCCGAAGATGACCAGCTCGGGCCGGTGCGACTCGAGGAGCCGGCCCAGCGCGTCGACGTCGGGCTTGTAGGGATTGTCCTTGCGGACGGGCAGATTGACCACCCGCTCCTTGCCGGTCGCCGGGTCCTCCTCGACGTAGTTGAAGAGCGCGCCCATGGGCTGGGAGCTGAGGTGCCCGCCGTAGATGAGGTCGTTGTTGAAGACGAGCCGCATGCGGCGCGACGGCCGCCCCTCGGCCCGGCCGCGGTTGAGGAGCTTGACCAGGCCCTTGAAGACGATCTCGTTGGCCATCTGGCCGCTGATAGGCCTGAGCTCGACGTCCGAGCAGCCGAAGTAGGCGGCCATCTCCCTCTGGCACTCGACCTCGACGTCGCGGATGAAGTCCGTGCCCTGGTAGAAGTAGACCTCCTCCCCCTTCATCGTCCGGTGCTCGGCGTAGCGTCCGGCCGGATCGGCGATCTCGCACATCTTGACGAGGAGGGACGGCGTCGACTCCGACGGGATGAGGTTGAAACAGTCCTTCTGGCGCCAGGCGCTGTTCCGTTCCGTGCGGGCGGCCAGGTCCCGGGCCTTTTCGGCGAATGCGGGCATGCGACCCTTCCTTACTTGAAATTCTCGTCTTCGAGGTCGCGGATCATCCCGACCCGCCGGCCGTGGCGGCCGCCCTCGAAGTCGGTGTCGAGCCAGACCCGGACGATGGCCAGCGCCTGCTCGAGGCCGTGCGTCCGGCCGCCCAGGGTCAGGCAGTTCGAATCGTTGTGCTTGCGGCTCATCTCGGCCGCGAATTCGCTCGGACAGGGCGTCGCCCGGACGCCCTTGAACTTGTTGGCGACGATGGCCATGCCCAGCCCGGTGCCGCAGACGAGGATGGCCCGGTCGCAGGCCCCGGAGACGACGGCGCGGGCGCCGGCGGCCCCGTAGGTGACGTAGTCGACCGATTCGCCGGGGCCGCAGCCGAGGTCCTCGAAGGGGACCCCGCGGCCGCGGAGGTAATCGGCGACGGCGCTCTTGAGTTCGAAGCCGGCGTGGTCGGAGGCGAGCGCGATCTTCATTTTTCGAGGAGCCCGGCCGCCTCGGGCATGACTTCGACGGCCTTCATGACGACGGGATCGCCCGCCCGGGCGACCCGGATCCCGGCCTCGACGCCCCAGATGGCCCCCGTGATCTCGCGCTCGAGCTCCCGGCGGATCTCCGTCTCGGCGTCCAGGAACGGCTTCTCGTCGTATTCGCCCTTGCGGGTCCCGAGGAATTTGCGGAAATCGGCCACGACGTCGTCGTTGACGACGATGGACGTCCCGACCCGGACCTTGCCGGCGGCGGGGGCGCCCTCGGGGTCGCCGGGGAAGACGAACTTCCGGCCGAGGTCGGTCTGGTGCTGGACGAACCGCCGGGCGTAGGCGAAGAACGCCCCGCTCATGCGGAGGCGCCCGGTGTAGGGCTTGAGCAGGCCCTCGACGGCGTAGTCGGGGGTGATGCCGCCCTGGCCGAGGACCTTGCGGCCGGCGGCGGTGTAGCGGACCTCGCGGCTCTCGTCCGGGGCGCGCTTGCTCATCATGTAGTCGTCGAGGTGGCTGTAATCGCGCTGGATGGACCGCCCGCTCGGCGTCAGGTACTTGGCCACGGTCAGGGCCACGGCCATGTCGGGGGCCAGGGGGAAGACGGTCTGGACCAGGCCCTTGCCCCAGGAGTCCTCGCCGACGATGAGGCCCCTGTCGTGGTCCATGACCGCCCCGCTGACGATCTCCGAGGCGCTGGCCGTGCCCTGGTCGATGAGGATGACGAGCGGGAGCTTCTCGTACTGGCCGTTCCTGTAGGCCGGGAACTGCCGGTCGTAGTTCCGGTTGCGGCCCTTCATGGAGACGATGAGCGAGCCGCGGGGGAGGAAGAGGTCGGAAATCTCGACGGACGGGCCCAGGGCCCCGCCGGTGTTCAGGCGCAGGTCGAGGACGAGGCTCTTCATGCCCTCGGCGGTGAGCCTGGCCAGGGCCTCTTCGAGCTCCCGGGGCGTTTCCTCGCCGAAGTTGCGGACGTAGATGTAGCCGACGCCGCTGTCGAGGAGGAAGGAGTACGGGACGCTGAGGAGCGGGATCTCCTCGCGGACGACGGTCAGCTCGAACGGCTTCTCCGCCCCGTCGCGAACGAGGGTGACGTTGACCTTGGTGCCCTTCTCGCCGCGGAGCTTCTGCATGGCCTCGTAGCTCGAGATGGGCACGGTCGTCTCCCCGTCGATGTGGGAGATGACGTCCCCGGGCAGGACGCCCAGCCGGTAGGAGGGCCCGCCCTCGATCGGGGCGATGACGACGATGTTGTCGCCCTGCTTCTGGATCTGCATGCCCACGCCGTAGTACTTGCCGGTGTAGTCCTCGCGCATGCGCGAATAGCTCGAGGGGTCGAGGAAGTAGGAGTGCGGGTCGAGGGTGTCCAGCGTCCCCTTGATCGCCGCGACGGCCAGGGCCTCCTCCTCGAGCGGCTTGTGGTAGCCCTCCTCGAGGACGGCGGCGATCCGCCGGGCCTTGGACAGGGCGACCGTCCAGAGGTCGGCCTCGTGCGACGGGACCTGGAGGAGGAGAAGCGACGCCGCCGTGAGAAGGATGAGGCTTTTTTTCATAGACTCCTCGTCCCCCCGATTTTAGCACCGCCCGCCCGCCAAGTAAAGCCGCCCGGGGCGGCGGGCTTGGGCGGCGGCGGGCGCCGTGCTATAATACCGGCTCGAGACAACCATGTTCGGGAGCATCGGGCCGGCCGAGATCATCCTCATCTTCGTCATCGCCCTGCTCGTCTTCGGCCCCAAGAAGCTGCCCGAGATCGGGCGGTCGGTCGGCAAGGCCCTCCGCGAGTTCAAGAAGACGTCCGAAGAGATCAAGGGCCGCATCGAGGAGGAGATCGAAGCCTCGGAGATCAAGGACATCCGCAAGGACATCCAGGCCGGCGTCGACGACCTCCGCTCGAGCGTCACCAAGGTCGCGTCGGACATCACCGGCATCCCGGAAGAGATCACCAAGGACAACGAGGCACATGAGACAGGGGAAGGGCCGAAAGTCACCTGACGAGATGACCTTCCTCGAGCATCTGGAGGACCTCCGGAAGCGCCTGTTCTACTCGTTCGTCGCCCTGTTCATCGGCGTCGTCCCCGGTTGGATCTTCGCCAAGGACCTCTACGAGATCCTGGCCCGGCCGGTGACACAGTACCTCCCGGCCGGGACCAAGATGAGCTACGCGACCCTGACCGCGCCGTTCATGCTCTACATGAAGACGGCCTTTCTGGCCTCCATCTTCGTCATGTCGCCCTTCGTCTTCCTCCAGCTCTGGTACTTCGTCGCCCCGGGCCTCTACCAGAAGGAGAAGAAGTACGCCATCCCCTTCGTCCTCATGACGACCTTCTTCTTCGCGCTCGGCGCGGTCTTCGCCTACTTCGTCGTCTTCCCCTGGGCCTGCCGCTTCTTCCTGACGCTCGGGCAGGACTTCCAGGCCGTCATCATGGTTGACCAATATTTCGGGTTCGCGCTCAAGGTCATCCTCGGCATCGCCCTGGTCTTCGAGCTGCCGACGCTCGTCTTCTTCCTGGCCAAGATGGGCCTGGTCACGGCCCGCTGGATGGTCCGCAACTTCAAGTACGCCGTGCTCGTCGTCTTCGTCGTCGCCGCCGTGATCACGCCCACGCCGGACGTTATCACCCAGAGCATCGTGGCCGTCCCGATGCTGCTCCTCTACGGCCTGAGCATCCTGATCGCCCTGGCCGTCGGCCGGGGCCGGGACAGGGCCCGGCGGGACGAAACGGACCAGGCCGGCTGAGAAAGGCCGCGCATGGACGGACGCCTGATCATCGCCAACGAACGCGTCGAGACGGCCGAGAGGATC
>CAZFBC010000048.1:0-13479 GCA_964517245.1 uncultured Eubacteriales bacterium
CCTCGAGAAGCTGGGTCGGAGGGAGGACCGGCTCAAGGCCCGCGAGCTCCTCGCCCAGGGCCGTCCGGCCCCGGAGATCCTCGCGGTCCTTCAGGCCGTCGGCGGCCGGTGATCGGGCCGAAGGTTGACACCCCCCGGACCGGCGTGATATAAAAAGAGACAAAGACCGGACCACGACGGTTCCCGATCGACGGCCGGAAGAACCCGGCCGCCGATTTCATTAAGATCGCGCCCTGGCCGCGCCCTGTCGTACCCCGTTAACGCCCGTGACAATGGCCCCGCCGTCCGCCGGCACGAGGCATCAGGGCCATCGACGCGAGCGATCTTCGTTACGGAGGTCGGACCCATGATCACGCATCGTTTCGCCGTCCGAGGCGCGGCCCGCGCCGAGGGGAAGGAGGATTAGCATGGCCTGGGATCGCGAAGCCCTGCGTCTGGCGGTCGCCGAGAAGATCGGGGCCCACAAGTTCATCGTCGTGTCGAACCGGGAGCCCTACATCCACACCTATGCCGACGAGGGGATCCGCTGCATCACTCCGGCCAGCGGCATGACCCTGGCCCTCGACCCGGTCATCCAGGCAGCGGGCGGCACCTGGATCGCGGCCGGCCTGGGCGAAGCGGACCGGGACGTGGTCGATGAGCAAGACCGCGTCGCCGTCCCGCCCGGGGACCCGAGCTACTCTCTCCGCCGGATCTGGCTCACCAAGGACGAAGAGGAGAAGTTCTATTACGGCTACGCCAACGAGGGCCTCTGGCCGCTCTGCCACATCGTGCACGTCAGGCCGGTGTTCCGGGAGGACGACTGGCAGGCCTATTGCCAGGTCAACGCCAAGTTCGCCAAGGCCGTCCTCGAGGAGCTCGAGGACCAGGCCGGCTTCGTCTTCATCCAGGACTACCATTTCGCCCTGCTCTCGCGCCTCATCAAGGAGAAGCGCCCCGACGTCGTGACCGCCCAGTTCTGGCACATCCCCTGGCCCAATCCCGAGGCCTTCCGGGTCTGCCCCCAGGCCAAGGACATCCTCAAGGGCCTGCTCGGCAACGACATTCTCGGCTTTCACATCCGTTACCACTGCCTGAACTTCATGGAATCCGTCGACCGTTTCCTGGAGACCCGGATCGACGCCGAGAACTCCTCCATCATCCGCCGCGGCCGCGAGACCCTGGTCCGGGATTTCCCGATCAGCGTCGACTTCGAACGGATCGAGCGGCGGGCCCTCTCCGAGGACGTCGAGCGGCGGCGGGAGCTTCTCCGCTCGGACCGCAGGCTGCGGGGACGGAAGCTCGTGGTCGGCATCGACCGCATGGAGTACACCAAGGGGATCGTCGAGCGGCTCGACGCCGTGGACCGCCTGCTCGAGAAACACCCCCGGTTCATCGGCCGGTTCGTCTTTCTCCAGGCCGGCCCGCTGTCCCGGATCCACATCCGCAAGTACCAGGACTACAACAACGAGATCTTCCGCCGCGTCATCGAGGTCAACGAGCGCTGGAAGACCAAGGACTGGCAGCCCGTCATCCTGCAGACGTCCCACCTGCCGTTCGAGGAGGTCCTCGCCCACTACAGGGCGGCCGACGTCGCCCTGGTCAGCTCCATCCACGACGGGATGAACCTCGTGGCCAAGGAGTTCGTGGCCGCCCGCACCGACGGGCGGGGCGTCCTCATCCTCAGTCAGTTCACCGGCTCGGCCCGCGAGCTCGACCGGGCGGTCCTCATCAACCCGCTGGCCATCGACCAGTTCTCCGAGGCCCTCCGCGAGGCCCTGGAGATGCCCGAGGAGGAACAGGCCGAGCGCATGGGCCGGATGAGGGATGTCGTCCGCGAGAACAACATCTATCGCTGGGCGGGACGCATCGTCAACGAAATGAGGAGGCAACTCTGATCCCATGAAGATCCCCGTGTTCGATTTCTACACCCGACTCAATCTCCCGGTGCTGCTGGGACGCCGGGCCCGCAGCATCCCGGAGCTGCTGGCCGGGGTCAAGGCCGTCTCGGGGGCCTCGATCTACTACCACACGCACCGGTTCCTGCAGCAGCACCACTACCTGTCGCCGGAGCCCCCCAACGACTTCGCCTTCTGGGTCACCGGCTCCCTCGGCCTCGACGCCCTGGGCGAGCGCCTGGCCAGCGTCGACACGGTGAAGTTCCGGACCATCACCGCCCTGCGCGACAAGTTCGTCGAGATCCTCGAGGCGGCGGAAGCGTCGACGGCGGCCAAGCCGGCCGAGTGCCCGGAGGGCGAGGAATTCCACTTCCTGTCCTGCCGGACCTTCATCCTGCCGACCCGGCGCTCGGCCCGGACCCTGGGCGAGTTCGCGGACGTCCTGAGGACGATCAGCGTCGACTCCATCTACTTCCACATGTTCGAGGCCCGGATGAGGCTCGAGCGGGGCGAGAACGACTTCTCCAACTGGTTCGAGGGCATCGGCGAGAAAGCCCTCGCCGACGAGGTCGCCCGGCTCGACCCGTACACGATGACGCTCGAAGGCCTGCGCAACAAGCTCGTCGAGAAAGTGCGGAACCATGTCCAGGATTAGCGATTACGCCCCGATCGTGGGCGACAGCGTCGTCGAAGAGCTCCGGCTCCTGGCCGAGAGGCTCGAGGGCCGAAGCATCCAGAACATCAATTCCACCGCGGTCGGGGGCGGCGTGGCGGAGATCCTCCTGCGGATGCTCCCGCTTCTCCAAGACCTCGGTGTCCGGGCCCGGTGGGACGTCATCCGCGGCAACGAGAGGTTCTTCGCCATCACCAAGAAGATGCACAACGCCCTCCACGGCGTCCCGGAGGAGTTCCAGGACCAGGATTGGGATTTCTTCCTGGACGTCAACCGCCGAAACCTCGACGTCCTGGACGACGAGGCCGACATCGTCTTCGTCCACGACCCGCAGCCGATCGCCCTCGTCGAGGACAAGGCCCGGAGGGGGCGGGCGTGGATCTGGCGCTGCCACATCGATTTCACCGCCCCGCGGCCCGAGGTCTGGTCGTTCCTCAAGAGATACATCGAAGCCTACGACGCTTCGGTGTTCTCGGCGCCCGCGTTCTCCCGCCCGCTGCCCATCCCCCAGGTCCTCATCTCGCCGTCCATCGATCCCCTGAGCGAGAAGAACCGCGATCTGAGCCCGGAGGAGATCGAGTCGGTCTGCGCCCGGTTCGGCATCGACCGGACGCGCCCGATCATCACCCAGATCTCGCGATTCGACTACCTCAAGGACCCGGTGGGCGTCATCCGGGCCTACCGGATCGCCAGGGAGCGCCTCGACTGCCAGCTCGTTCTGGCCGGCGGCGGGGCTACGGACGACCCCGAGGGGCAGAAGGTGCTGGCCGAGGTTCGGGCGGCGGCCGAGGACGACCCCGACATCTTCGTTCTCCTGCTTCCGCCCGCCAGCGACCTCGAGATCAACGCCCTCCAGCGGGCCTCGAGCGTCGTCCTCCAGAAGTCCCTGCGGGAGGGCTTCGGGCTGACCGTTTCCGAAGCCCTCTGGAAGGCGAAGCCGGTCATCGCGTCCGCCGTCGGAGGCATCCCGCTCCAGATCGCCCACAAGCACTCCGGCATCCTGACCCACTCGGTCGAAGGCACGGCCTACTGGATCAAGCAGCTCCTCAACGCGCCCGAGTACGCCCGGGGCCTCGGGGCCAACGGCCGCGAGCACGTCCGGAACAACTTCCTCATCACCCGCCACATCCGGGATTACATGCTCCTCTTCCTGTCCCTGTCGAGGACCAAGGACATCGTCTTCCTATGAAAGGACGGGCCCCGATCGTCCCCGGCACGATGCCCGGCGCCGTCTTTCTGGACTTCGACGGGACGCTGGTCGACATCCAAGAGAGGCCCGACGAGGTCCGGCTCCCTCCCCGGCGGAGAGCCCTGCTGGCCCGGCTCGGCCGGAGAACCCTGGTCGGCATCGTGTCCGGCCGCCCGCTCGCCGAACTGCGGCGCACGGTCGGGGTCCCGGGCCTCGCCTACGTCGGCAACCACGGCCTGGAGATCTTTTTCGGCGGAACGTCATGGGTTCACCCGAAGGCCTCGCGGAGGGCCCGGATGGTCGGCCGGACGGCCGCGGCGATCGAAGCCGCTTGCGGCGGGATCCCCGGCCTCATCGTCGAGGACAAAGGACTGACGGCCAGCGTCCACTACAGGCTCTGCTCGCCCCGGGCGCGAAGGCTCGTCGGCCCCCTCGTCGCGCGGGAGGTCGGCCGCTGCCGGGGCGCCCTGGTCGTGACGCGGGGGAAGATGGTCCTCGAGATCAGGCCCGCGGTCGGCTGGGACAAGGGACGGGGCGTTCTCAGGCTGCTGGACATGGCCGGATGCGCCGCCCCTTGCGAGCCCGTCTACATCGGCGACGACCGGACCGACGAGGACGCCTTCCGGGCCCTGGCCGGCCGGGGGACGACCGTCCGCGTCGGCGGGCGGGAACCCACGGGCGCCCGCTTCCGCCTGCCCGGCGTCGACGACGTCTGGGATTTTCTCGGCGCCCTGCCCGCCCTTTAGCTCTCGATCGAGGCCTGGGCGCGGAGAAGGTCGTGGAGGGTGATGATCCCGATCACCGCCGCGCTCTCCCGGTCGACGACGACGAGGATGTTCGACGGCGAGTCGATGAATTTGTCCCCCACTTCCCGAACGGACTGGTCGGGATGGCAGGTCACGGCCCGGCGGACCTCCGGGACCCCGCCCGCGAGGAGGGCCGCCTGGATGTCGGCCCGGCTGACGATCCCTTCGAGGCGCCCCCCGACGACGACCGGGAAGTGGGCGAACGGGTGCTTTTCGACGGCCTCCTTCAGGCTCCCGGGCGAGGTGTCGGTGACGACCACCGGACGGGGATTGGCGATCGCCGACACGGCCATGTCCCGCCAGGCGTGGAGGTCGAGCGGAGGCCGGACCTTGTGCAGCTCGTGGCCGTCCTGGACGAGCAGCGCGTCGTAGAAGTTGAGCGGGCCGGCGAAGCGGGCCACCGCCTGGCTGACGACGGCGCCCAGGAGCAGGCCGGGAACAAGCGCGAACTGGTGGGTCATCTCGAAGACGATCAGCATCGAGGTCAGCGGGGCCCGGACGATCGTCCCCAGGCAGGCGCTCATGCCGACGGCCGCGAGGACGATGTGGTCGGCCGGGGTCAGGGGCAGCCACAGCCCGATGAGCCCGCCCAGGAAGTATCCGCTCATCCCCCCGAGGAAGAGCGCCGGCGCGAAGATGCCGCCGCAGGCCCCGAAGCCGTAGCTGGCGACCGTCGCCAGGAGCTTGGCCAGGACGAGCAGGCCGGCGACGCGCCAGTCGAAGACGTTGGTCAGGGCCATCGACAGGTCGTGATAGCCCAGGCCGAAGACGCCCAACCGGCCCGTCAGGAGGAACGCCGCCGCGCCCAGGCACCAGGTCAGGACGCCGCCCAAGACGGGCAGGGTCCAGGCCGGGATGCGCCGCTGACGGAGGAGCCTGCCCCTCAGGCCCAGCGCGGAGGCCTGGAACAGCCGGCCGACGGTGGCGGCCACGAAGGCGACGACGGGAACGGCCGCGTAGTGGAGCCAGCTGACGCTCTCGACCGAAGGCAGGGCGAAGGCGGGCTGGCGGCCCAAAATGGCGTAGACCACGAAGGCCCCGATGACCGAGGCCAGGACGACCCGGCCCAGGAACCGGCTGTTGAGGTCGCCGATGACCTCCTCGATGGCGAAGGTGATGGCCGCGAGGGGCGTGTTGAAGGCCGCGGCCAGGCCGGCCGAGGCGCCGACGATGGCCGCTCCCCGGCGCTCGCGGCGCGGCGTGCCCAAGAGCCCGGAGACGTTCGACGACACGCCGGCCCCGATGAAGACCGAGGGCCCTTCCCGGCCCAGGCTCTGGCCGCCCCCGATGCTGAGGACCCCGCCCAGGAACTTGATCGCGACGGGACGCCAGCCCATCCAGCCGAGCTCCTTCCAGTAGGCCGACTTGACCTGGGGGATCCCGCTGCCGGCCGCCTCTGGCCCGAAGGCCCTGAGGAGCAGGCCGACGAGGCCGGAGGCGGTGACGATGAGCAGGAAGCTGGCGGCGAGAAAGAAGGGCTTCGACTTCAAGGCGAAGACGACGTAGGTGCTCTCGAAGAGGAAGTTGGTCATGAACAGGAAGGCGACCGCGGAGAGCCCGGCCGCGAGGCTCAGGACAACGGTCTGGACGGTCTGACGGACGTTGTCCGGCAGCCTCAGCAGGATGGGCGGGACCCTGGGGAGCGTCAGCTAAGGCCTCCAGGGGCTGTAGGGTATGACGGGAGGTCCCGGCCTGCCGACAGCGCGGAGGACGGGGAACACGCCGCCGGCCTCGGGCACGAGCCCGAACTTCCTGTAGCGGATGAAGCCGTAGGCCGACTGGGGCTCGAGCAGGCAAGGGATGAGGTTTCCCGCCGGCTGGACGCAGTCGACGTAGAGATCGCCCTTCCTGACGGGGACCCTGACGGCCTCGGCCGCGACGTCGATCCGTTCCGGCGCTTCGTAGTCGAGCCCGGCCGGGACGACGGCCATGGCCTTGTAGGCCTCGGCCTCGACGAAGCCGTCCGCTGCGAAGGTCCCGACCTCGACGCCGAGGGCCAGGAGGGCCTCGGCGATGTCCAGCCTGTCGCCCGGGACGATGTAGCCGCGCGGCCGGGCGACCGAGAGCGTGGGCTCGACCAGCGGGAACCAGTGCCGGACGACCTCGTCGACGACCTCGAGGCCGGACGGGCCCGGATAGGGGGCGATGTCGGCCGACGTGAGCGTCTCCCCCGCCTTCTTGTCGACCTTGAGGACGCCTCGGACGGGCGACTCCGCCCGGGCGAACTTCTTCAGGCGCAGCTCGGGCCGGGCCGGGTCGCGGGCGAACGTCATCCGCAGGTGGACGGGGTCGCCGGAGCCGGCCGCCGCGGCCCGTTCGAGAAGCCGGGCCCTGTGCCCTCGGACGAGCGTCACGATCTCCGGGGCGTGACCGGCCACCGACTCGAGGAAGGCCCGCAGGCCCTGGTACTGCCACTCGGTCCTCGCGGCGAGCGTCTCCAGATCGTGGCGCGAGGCACCCTCCTGGATGAACGAGAGCGTCTCGAAGATGCCCAGGCTGTTGCGGCCGTCGTTGAGGTCGGTCGTCGAGTATCGCTTCATCTCCTCCCGGGGGCCGGAGCCCGTCCTCTCGTAGGCCGCCCCGGACGAGGTGTCGGCGCCGAGGTCTTCGGTGATGAGGTACTCGTGGAAAGCGATCCTCTTTATCTTCAGGCTCTTTTCGACCTCCGCCAGGACCGTCCGCCGCGAGAGATCCTGAAGCTCCCGGGCGATGTTGGCGTTGGAGACGCAGCCGATCGACACCCGGTAGTAGTCGTCGCCCTTCTCGTGGACGTCGATCGTCACCTCGGGCATGAAAGTCCGGAAGACACGGTGGATGGCCCGGACGCCCTCGGTCTCGAGCTTGACGTGGTCGCGGTTCATGTCGAGGCCGAGCTCGTTCGCGCGGACGTTCCGGGCATTGCCGTAGGGATTGGTCTGGGGCATGACCAGGACGTTGAGCTTCCCCAGCAGGGGCCTGAGCTCGCCGACGGCCAGGTCGCGGAGGAGCCGGAGCGCGGCCTCCTTGGCCGACTGCTCGTTGCCGTGCTGGGCGGCCGCGACGAGCACGGTGGGCTTCGACCGGTCGAGCGCTTCGGGCGTCGCCGCGGGCCCGTCGGCGAGGACGGCCAGCAGGATGTCGCGGGCACCGACCTCGTCGGTCGGGAGCGACCGCCCGACGGCCGAGACGCGGAGCTCCGGCGTCCGGGACAGGAGGACGCTGAGGAAGGCGGAGACGTCCTCGCTCCGGGTGTATTCCCGGTAACCCGTCTCCTCCCCCGGCGTCTTGAGAAGGGACGGCCCGGCGAGGGGGGACTGGCCCGATAGCCCCGCTCCCGCCAACGCCGCGACGAGCAATGCCGCCTTCAGCCCGATGTTCCTGGTTGTCATCCCGCCTCCTCCCGCCTCATTCGGGCCGCTTCTTTTCTTCGGGCGTCCCGGCCGAGGCCTTCCCGTGCTTGAGCGCCACGTCCTTGACGGCCCCCGCGCGCAGGACCTTGAACCTGGCCTCGCCGCCTTCGGCGAGCCCGGCCAGTCGCATCCTCAGCTCGTTGACGTCCGTGTAGGCCGTGCCGTCGACCGAGAGGACGACGTCGCCCTTCTCGAACCCGGCGCTCCCGGCCAGGCCGTCGGACGGCTTGGGGTCGACGACCAGGTTCTCCAGGCCGTCGAATTTCTTGAGGCCGAGGCCGACGGACGGGAAGGCCTTGGCCTCCTCGGCAGGCAGGCCGAAGACATAGTCCGCGAGCGCCCGCGCGACGGTCAGGCTCCCTTTCCCGGCCGGAACCTCGACGGCGACGACCGTCCTGAACGGCAGCTTCGACCGCTCGTAGGCTCGCCTGTTGAGCCCGAGGTTGTAGAGGAGATGGCCCGAGCCGACGCAGACGACGACGCGCCGCCCCTCGGCCCGGGCGGCCCGGACGGCGTTGGCGCCCATGACCTCATCCCAGGCCGACTGCCCGCGGTAGAGGCCCTCGAACATCTTGTCCAGGCCCGGGCCCTTCATGGCCTCGGGGATGTCCTCCGACTCGAAGACGGTCCGGATGAGCGTCCGGTGGTCCTTGTGGGAGACGTCGGGCGGGCCCGGGAAGAGGGCCTTCTCCCCGTCCGAGAGCGAGTCCCAGCCCCGCATCCGGATCTTCGAAATGACCTCGCGCGGCGCGTTGAGGGCGTAGACGGGGAGCCGGTGCTCCTTGGCGAAGTCGAAGATCTTCTCGTAATAGCCGAAGTTGAAGTTCCAGGTGACGTACCAGCGGATCTCGCGCAGGAACTCCTCCTTGGTCAGGATCCCGGCCGTCCACCTGTTAAGGGTCTCCTGGAGGGTCACCGGCACCATCTCCAACCCGATCGCCAAGTGCCTGTCGCGGGCGTGGAGCGCCTCGATGACCCGGAGCTGGAGGTCGTGCATCGGCAGCGAGTCGTGGGTCTCGCCGACGTGGACGATGCGGGCGGCCGTCATTTCCCCGATCATGCGGTCGAAATCGACGGCGGCGCCGGTCCGGCCGGCCAGGATGGCCCCGGCCCGGACCTCCATCGTCCGGCCCTTGAGCTTGGGGTCGCCGATCGCGAGGGTCAGCGTCGGGTCGGGCTTGTCGGCCCGTTCGTCGGCCCGGACGTCGGGGGCGGGCGCGGCGGCCGGCTCCTGGGCAAGGACCGGGACCGCCGCCAGGGCGACGACGAGCGCGGCGACGAGGATCGACGGCAAGACAAGGCGGGTCGGCGTCATGGCGTCCTCCGTTCAGGGAATTCCCCCGTATCATAACCGCGGCGTTTCGGGGCTGTCAACGCGCCCGAAATGGGGGACATGACCCGTTTCTCCGGAAATGGGATCGTGTCCCCCATTTACATTCCTTCCCCCCCTCCCCTATAATCGGACCCCGATGACCGCGAGGCACCCGTGAGCGAGAGACCCGACGCCGCGCCCGCCGAAACGAGAAGGACCGTCCGCACCTTCGCCGCCGCCTCGTTCCTCAACGACATGGGCTCGGACATCATCTCCCCCGTCTGGCCGCTCTTCGTCACCCAGGTCCTCAAGGCCAACATGGCCACCCTGGGATTCCTCGACGGGCTCGGCGAGGCCGTCGTCTCGCTGTCACAGGCCCTGGCCGGATACTGTTCGGACCGGGTCCGCAAGCGCAAGGTCTTCGTCTGGGTCGGCTACCTATGCGGCGCGGCGTCGCGGCTCGGCTACGCCGCCTCGTCGGTCTGGCAGCACCTCGTCCCCTTCCGCGTCCTCGACCGGGCCGGCAAGATCCGCAGCGCGCCGCGAGACGCCATCATCGCCGACGTCTCGACCGACGCCGACCGGGGCCGCCACTTCGGCCTGCTCCGGGCCATGGACAACGCCGGCGCGGTCGCCGGCATCCTCATCTCCCTGGCCCTGTTCAAGGTCCTCGGCTACCGGCTGCTCTTCGCCCTGGCCGCCGTCCCGTCGGTCGCCGGGGCCCTCCTCATCCTCGGGAACATCCGCGAGCCCAGGGAGCCGGGGGGCCGGGTCTACAAGGGCTTCTCGTTCCGGGACGTCGACCGCAACCTGGCCCTCTACGTCGTCCTCAACGGTGTCTTCGCCCTGGGCGCCTTCACCTACTCGTTCCTGCTCCTCAACGCCCGGGCGGCCGGGTTCCGGACCGGGTTCATCCCGGTGCTCTACCTCGTGTATTCGGTGGCCGCCGCCCTCCTCTCCTACCCCTTCGGGCGGCTCTCCGACCGGATCGGCCGCAAGCCGGTGATGTTCATGGCCTTCGGGGCCTGGGCGGCCGTCTGCGCGGGGGTCGTCTTCACCGACAGCCTGCCGGCCGTGGCCGCGCTGTTCGTCCTCTTCGGCGTCCACAAGGCCGCCCTCGACCCGGTCCAGAAGACGATCGCCGCCGAGCTCGCGCCGCGGGCTTACCGCGCCTCGGTCCTGGGGGGGTTCCAGATGGTCGTCGGACTGGCCGCCTTCCCGGCGTCCCTGGTCGCCGGCCTGCTCTGGGATCGATCGGGCAGACGGGCGCCGTTCATGCTTTCGCTGGGATTGACCGCGGCCGCCGCCCTGCTCTTGGCCTTCGTCAAAGAAACGCGGCGGCCAACCGCCTGAGCGAAGCTCAGTCCTCTTCTTCGGGCTTGACCCGGCCTTCCTTGACCGCCTCGGCGATGATCTTCTGCTGGATGTGCGAGGGCGCTTCCTCGTAGTGGTCGAACTCCATGAGGAAGGAGCCGCGGCCTCCGGTGATCGAGGTCAGGGTCGGCTCGAAGTCGAGCATCTCCGACATCGGCACCTGGGCCTTGAGGACGCGCATGGGGCCCTTCTGCTCCATGCCCTGGACCTTGCCGCGCCGGCCGTTGAGGTTGCCCATGATGTCGCCCATGTAGGTCTCGGGCGTGTAGATCTCGACGTTCATGACCGGCTCGAGCAGGGTCGGCTTGGCCTCGCGGATGCCCTTCTTGTAGGCCTTGCTGGCCGCGATCTTGAAGGCGATGTCCGAGGAGTCGACGTCGTGGTAGGAGCCGTCGTAGAGGATGGCCTTGAAGTCGACCGTCGGGTAGCCGGCCAGGACGCCCTTCTTGCGGGCCTCCTGGAGCCCTTTCTCGACCGAGGGGATGAAGTTGCGCGGGATGGCCCCGCCGAAGATCTTGTCCTCGAACTCGAAGTCCTTGCCGCGCGGCAGGGGCTCGAACTTGATCCAGGTGTCGCCGAACTGGCCGCGGCCGCCCGTCTGCTTCTTGTGCCGGCCCTGGACGTCGGCCCGGCCCTTGATCGTCTCGAGGTAGGAGATCTTGGGCGGCTTGAGGTCGACGTCGACGTTGTAGCGCTTCTTCAGCCGCTCGGTGATGATGCGGACGTGGAGCTCGCCGTTGCCGGAGATGAGGAGCTGGGAGGTGTTGGGGTCGCGCTCGATGCGGACCGTCGGGTCCTCCTCGATGATGCGGTGGGTGGCCTGGGAGATGCGGTCCTCGTCGGCCCGGGTCTTGGGCTCGATGGCGAAGGAGATGGACGGCAGGGGGAAGACGATGGGGGGCAGGGCGACGCCCGAGCCCTTGGCGCTCAGCGTGTCCCCGGTGACGGTGGCCTTGAGCTTGGCCGTGGCCACGATGTCGCCGGCCTTGGCCTGCCCGGCCGCGACCTGCTCCTTGCCCTGGAGGAAGAAGAGGCCGCCGAGCTTCTCGTCGGTCTCCCGGCCGGGGTTGGCGACCGTCCCGTCGGGGTTGGTCCGCCCCGAGAAGACCCGCATCAGGGAGATGCGGCCCGTGTAGGGGTCGGAGATCGTCTTGAAGACCAGGGCGGCGAAGGGGCCGTCGGGGGACGGCGGGACGGTCTTGTCCTCGCCGTTGACCGAGGCCTTGACGGCCCCGGCCTCGACCGGCGACGGCAGGAACGCGACGACGCCGTCGAGCACGGTCTGGGCCCCGATGTTGGCCAGCCCCGAAGCGGCGAAGACGGGGAAGATCTGCCGGTTGAGGATGCTCTTCTTGAGCCCGGCCCGGAACTCCTCGGGGCCGAGCTCGCCGGTCTCGAAGTACTTTTCCATGAGCTTCTCGTCGGACTCGGCGACCATCTCGACGAGCTCCTTGTTGCGCCGCTCGACGTCCTCGGCCAGTTCGGCGGGGACCGGCGCCTCGGTCATCCTGCCGCTCTCGTCCTTCTCGAAGAGGTAGGCCTTCTTCTCGACGACGTCGACGATGCCGGCGAAGGCCTTTTCCTCGCCGATGGGCAGCTCGACCGGGACGGCCTGGCGGCCGAAGAACTCCCGGACCGACTCGAGGGCCCGGCTGAAGTTGGCGTTCTCGCGGTCCATCTTGTTGATGACGAAGATCCGGGGCAGGCCCCGCTCCTCGAGCATCTCCCAGACCTTCTCCGTCCCGACCTCGACGCCGGCCACGGCGTCGACGAGGACGGCCGCGCCGTCGACGGCCCTGAGCGCCGCCTTGGTGTCCCAGAGGAAGTTGCTGTAGCCGGGCGTGTCGACGACGTTGACCTTGTGGTCCTTCCACTCGCAGAAGCAGGGCGTGGCGTTGATGGAGATCTTGCGCTCGATCTCGTCGGGGTCGTAGTCGGTGACGGTGTTGCCCTTGTCGACCTTGGTCAGGCGGCTGGTCGCGCCCGTGTCGAACAGGAACGCGGCCGCGAGCGAGGTCTTGCCGGCCGAGCCGTGCCCGACCAGCGCGATGTTGCGTATGTGGTCCGCGGAATAGTCTTTCATCCTCGAGCCTCCTGGGAATCTCGGCGGAAACGAAGGGTTATTTTACCGAAAACAGGGCTTTTCCTCAAGATTTTCCTTTGTTGTCGCATTTTTAGGGGACGATGTCGCATCTTGTCGCTTGCCAGGAAAGGTCGCGATTTCTACAATTTAGCGCGTGATCAGAAAGATCGCGGCCGGTCAAGGGGGGAGATCATGTTGAAAGCGTTGTTCAAAAGACCGCCAGCGGCCCCGCCGGCCGAGGGAGCTCCCCAAGCGCTGCCCGTGGAAGAGCTGCTCAAGCTCTATGTCCAGGAGTATTGCCTTCACCGGCACGTCTGCCTGAAAAAGATGATCCATATGCTGGAACGCGAGATCATCTTCCTCGTCCTTGAGGAGGCCCGCGGGAACCAGCGCGCAGCCGCCAAGCTCCTGGGCGTCAGGCCGAACACGCTTCATTACAAGATCCAGAGGATGGGCCTCGTCCCGGTCCACAAGTACATGATGATCGAGGACGTCCCGCGATCGGGAGAATTGGGCCAGGCGGGACCGGCGCCGCGGACGAACCGCCGCGCGCACTAAATCCGCCCTTCGAATTACATTCAGCAACTCAAGTTCCATTCAATTCCCTCATCGCTCGAGCGAGGACTTGACCAGGGCCGAGCGGCGGCGAACGACATCGCCCGCGTCAACTTGCGCCATGGTCCGCCATAGACCGACAAGCCTATCTCGCCGCTTGCCAGGATCCTCTCTTGACCCATATTCCCTGGTGGGAGCGAAAAAGATATGGGCGGCGGAGT
>CAZFBC010000048.1:13489-13749 GCA_964517245.1 uncultured Eubacteriales bacterium
GTTTTCGCTCCTGTGGTCCGGACCGTCTCCCGGCGTGGGCCAGGACGCGCCGGGCCAGCGACCGTCGCCCTCGCTTTTAGCGGCCGACGCGGCGGCCTTCAAGCGCTCGGTCCGCAGGGTCCCGGATCCCGGCGGCTTCCGCGTCTCCTATGAGTGGTGCGACGCCGGTGGGTTCGTGCGGGGGATCGACGTCGCCATGACCCAGGCCGCCCTGGCCGAGTCGGAGAGGTCGTTCGGTTTCTCCCTCCAAGAGCTCGAGC
>CAZFBC010000049.1:0-13665 GCA_964517245.1 uncultured Eubacteriales bacterium
CGCGCACGATGCGCAGGCCGGCGTAGGGCGTCCCGACGGCCGCCTCCTCGAGGCGGGGGACGGCGCCGGTCAGGAAGTCGCCGAGGTCGGGGTGGGCGGCCCGCATCCCCAGCAGCGTGTGGAGGTTGGGGGCGCCGAAGTCGGCGTCGACGAGGACGACGTCGCGGTCGAGCGAGGCGAGGTGGAGGCCGAGGCTGGCGGCGACGAAGCTCTTGCCGGTGCCGCCCTTGCCGCCGCCGATAGCCCAGATCCTCTTGTCCATATTAACGGTTTCCCTTGGCAGGAAAGAAAAATCAATCTACCACAGATGTGGGCCGAATTCAACCGGCCGGCGCGACCCCGCGCGCGCCGTCCCCGGGGATGGGTCAGGCCTCCTCGCCCGCTTTCCTCTTGTTGCTCCAGGCCTTGCGGATGAGGAGGGCCACGAGGAGGAACAGGCCGACGATCATGGCCCGGGCGCCCCAGAGGTAGGGCCGGTGGGCGGGGTCCTTGCCCGTCATCAGGAACTCCTTGACCGCGTCCTGGTAGGTCCAAACGGCGAGCAGGATGAGCAGGTAGACCGGGGTGACGTAGGTCATGATGAACTTGAAGACCTTCGGGACCTTGAGGTCGGCGCCCTTGTGCATCTCCTCCCAGCCCTTCTTGATCTTGAAGACCCAGGAGAAGAGGACGATCTCGATGGCCGCGAAGACGACCAGGCCGAACGTGCCGGCCCAGAAGTCGAGCTCGTCGAGGAAGCCGAACTTGAAGAAGGCGATGACGAACGCGGACATCGTGACCAGGACCGAGAAGACGACCACGACGGCCTTCTCCCGCTTCCACTTGAACTCGTCCTCGAGGAAGGCGATGGCCGGCTGGGTCATGGCCACCGACGAGGTGACGCCGGCGATGAAGAGCAGGAAGAAGAACATGCCGCCGAAGATCTGGCCGAAGGGGATCTTCTGGAAGATGACCGGCAGGGCCTGGAAGCCGAGGTTGAAGGCGCCGCCCTGGGCGATGGCCTGGGTTTCGGTGGCCCCGAAGAAGATGACCGCGGCCGGGATGGCGATCGTGCCGCCCAGGACGATCTCGGCGAACTCGTTGGTCGACGCCGTCGTCAGGCCGTTGAGCGTGATGTCCTGCTTCTCCCGGACGTAGGAGGCGTAGGTCTGGATGATGCCCTGGCCGAGGCTCAGGGTGAAGAAGATCTGGCCGGCCGCGGCCAGCCAGACGGCGGCCGACCCCAGGCGGCTGAAATCGGGGTTCCAGATGTAGCCCAGGCCCGTGGCGACGTTGAGCTCGGGCACGGACGGGTCGGGGGTGCCCAGGGTCAGGACCCGGACGACGAGGACGATGCCGAAGATGAACAGCAGCGGCATGCCGTACTTGGCCAGGACCTCGATGCCCTTGGAGATGCCCTTGTAGAGGAAGAAGAAATTGATGGCGATGGTGATGCCCCAGATGATCAGGATGGGGGCCAACGAGCTGAAGAACTCGTTCGATTCGACTCCCTGGAAGCCGCGCAGGAACTTGCCCATGGCCTCGCGGTTGGCGTGGCCGAAATACTTCCCGGTGACCGAGAACCAGGAGAAGCCCAGGCACCACGACTCGATGAAGTTGTAGTAGATGACGATGAGGAAGGGGATGACGATGCCCAAGGCGCCGAGGTACTTCGAAGGGGCCTTCTTCCACATGAGGTTGAACATGCCCGGCGTCGTGCCGTGGCCGTGGGCCCCGCCCATGCGGCCGACCGTCCACTCGACCCACATCATGGGGATGCCGAGCAGGACGAAGGCCACGAAGTAGGGGATCATGAAGGCGCCGCCGCCGTTGGCCGCGGCCTTGACGGGGAAGCGGAGGAAATTGCCCAGGCCGATGGCGTTGCCGGCCACGGCCAGGATGAGCCCGACGCGGGAGCCCCACTGCTCGCGGCCGCCGGCCTCGACGACGACCTCGGGCCTCTTGCCGAACAGGACCTTCCGGAAGCAGTAAAAGGCCAGGATCATGATGAAACCCCAGCCGAAAACGAGGAATATCCAGCCGTTGGTGGTCATGCCTTGGGTCATGGGACCTCCTCGGATTAAAGAGTCAAATTTAGATACCACAGGCGGTCCCCCCTGTCAAAGCAAATCCGGGACCTTGCGTTTTGGCCGGGAATCTGCTATTTTAAGGTGCCTACCTTAGGGATTCTCTGCGAGGAGTCGACGCCCAGTGGATATGTTCGGCAACATCGACAGCAAATACCGGTTCATCATCCTGGCCTCCAAACGGGCCAAGCAGCTTCTCAAGGGCGCCAAGCCCAAGATCCAGGGCCGGTCCAAGAGCCTCATCCGGATCGCCCAGGCCGAGGTCAGGAACAACCTCATCGAGTACGAGATCATCCCGGCCCGGATGGACGATCTCGCCGAGCGCGAGGAGCGCGTGTTCGACGGGGCCGGCCTCGCCGACGAGTCCGTGGAGGCCGACGGCCTCTCCGGCCGCGACCTCGTCGAGGACGTCCCCGATGCCGTTCTCGGGGGAGAAGAGGTCGAGGACGACGCGGCCGGCGAGGACGCCGAGGACGACGACGAGGCCGCCAAGGACGACAAAGACGAGTGAGGCCGGGGCGCGGGCGCCTCAGCCCGTGCCGTCCGGCTCCCCCCGCTCGGCCAGTATCTCCGCGTAGCTCCGGGTGATGAAGTCCGCCCGCCGGAACCCCAGGGACCGGGCCAGGCGCGTGATCTCGTGCCTTTCCCCCTCGAGCTCGAGGAAGCTGCCCGCCGCGGTCTCGTCGATGCAGACGGTCAGCCGCTTCGCCCTCAGAACGGTCCGGCGCTTCTCGTAGGCGAACGTCTCCCGCAGCCCCAGGGCCCGGAGGATCTTCCGCATCTGCCGCGGGTCGCGGACCTGGGTCTCGAGCTCCTCCCGGACCTTGAAGGACCGGGACTTCCGCGGCTCGCCCTTGAAGGTCAGGGTGGCCCGCTTCCCGGCCGTCCGCAGGCGCAGCAGCCGCCGTCCGGCGCGGAGGCCGTCCCCCTCGAAATCGTAGAGGACGTTCCTTTCGAGGTGCCGGTCCCGGGCGACGACGGCGCCGAGCGCGAGGAGCTTCTCCCTGGCGGCCTTGGGGTCCTTGATCGCGATCTTGACTTCGATCTCGGTCATGGCGTCCTCAGCGGTCCCTGTTCAGCGCGAAGACGGCCAGCCGGATGAGCGTCTCCCGCGGCCCCGATTCGGGGAAGGGATGGAGCTTCTCGAGGGACCTCTCGGCGAATTCCCCGGCCCGGGCCCGGGCGTAGGCGAAGGCGCCGCCGGAGGCCAGAAGCTCGACCAGCCCGCGGCGCTCGCCGGCGGAGATGTCCTTCCGGCCGACGAGCCCCTCGATCCGCTCCCGCGCGGCCCGGCCGCCGGACGCGAGGGCCCGGATGAGCGGCAGGGTGATCCGCCCCTCGCCGAGGTCGGACAGGACGGGCTTGCCGAGGACCCGGGCGTCGCCGGTGAAGTCGAGCAGGTCGTCGACGATCTGGAAAGCCTTGCCCAGGTCCAGGCCGTAGGCGGCGACGGCCTCCTCCTCCTCGGGCGAGGCCAGGCCGAGGATGGCCCCGATGCGGCAGCACACGGCGATCAGCGCGGCGGTCTTGTTCTCGACGATGTCCAGGTAGCGGTCCTCGCCGATCGCGAGGTCGCCGGCGAGGGCGTATTCGTCGAGCTCGCCTTCGATCATCCGGGTCGAGACGTCGGTCAGGAGGCGGACGACGCGGTCGTGCCGGGACCGGAGGGACAGCCCGATCGATTTGATGTAGAGGTAGTCGCCCAGCAGGACGGTGATGTTCGGGCCCCACTTGGCGTGGACGGAGGCCTTGCCCCTGCGGACGCCGGCGTTGTCGACGATGTCGTCGTGGATGAGGCTGGCCGTGTGGAGGAGCTCGACGAGCGAGGCCAGGAAGACCGACTCCTCGCTGGCCGGGCTGAAGAGCCGCGAGGTCAGCAGGACGAGGGCCGGCCGGAGCCTCTTGCCCTTCCTGCGGAGGACGTAGCCGCTGATCTCGGAGGTCAGGGGGTTGGACGAGCGGGACCAGGACTCGAGCCGGTCCTCGACCCGGTCGAGGTCGGAGCGGATGTCCTTGAAGAGCGAGGCCATGTCCTTCCTCTTGGGAGCGGAGGACCAGCGGTCGAGGAGCGGGGTCGGCGAGGTCATCGGCCGGCCCATCTTAGCATTCGCCGTCCGCTTTATCAAACGGGAAGAGGCGGGCGAAATTGGCCGTGGTGGCCTCGGCCAGAGCCTCGAGGGAAAGGCCCCGGACACCGGCCAGGACGCGGGCCGTCTCGACGACGAAGGCGGGCTCGTTGCGCCGGCCCCGGTGGGGGACGGGGGCGAGGTAGGGGGCGTCGGTCTCGACGAGCAGCCGGTCGAGGGGAACGCGGGCGGCCGCTTCGCGCAGGGAGCCGGCCTTGGGGAAGGTCAGGATGCCGGAGAACGAGACGTGGAAGCCCCGATCGAGAACGGCCTCGGCGGTCGGCCAGTCCTCGGTGAAGCAGTGCATGATGCCGCCGCGGCCGAAGCGCTCGCCGTCGAGGGCGGCGACGATGTCCGTGCCGGCCAGGCGGCTGTGGAGGATGACCGGGAGCCGGGCTTCCTCGGCCAGGGCGAGCTGGCGGCGCAGGGCCTCGCCCTGGGCCGCCCGGGGAGAGAGGTCGTAGTGGTAGTCGAGCCCGATCTCGCCGACGGCCCGGATGGCGCCGCGCCCGGCCAGGGAGGCGAGCTCGCGGAGGTGGTCCGGGGAGAGGTCCCCGGCCTGATGGGCGTGGACCCCGGCCGCGGCCATGACGCAGGGGAACGCGGCGGCCAGGCCGGCGATGGCCGGGAGGCTCGCGGCCCGGGTCAGGTCGGCCGGGCAGAGGATGGCGGCGACGCCGGCCGCCAGGGCCCGGCGAACGACGTCGGGCCGGTCGGCGTCGAACTCGGCCATGTCGAGGTGGGCGTGGGAGTCGACGAGGCGGGGCGGGGCTTCCATTTAGAAAAAGGGGGACACGTACCGGGGCGGTACGTGCCCCCGTCTCAGCTTACTGGACCATCTTGGTCCTCAGCGTCCGGAGCGGGATGGCGCCGTGGCTGAGGAGGTTCTGCAGGAAGTCCTTGACGGTGAAGTTGGCCCCCTTGAGCTTCTTGTACTCCTTCTGCATGTCGAGGATCTCCTGGTAGCCGATGTAGGCCTGGGACCCCTTGCCGGGGTTGAGCACGATCTGGCTCCAGCGCCGCTCGGCCTCGGCCGCGGTCATGTAGCCCCGGCCCGTCATGTACTCGACGACCTTGTCCTTGGTCCAGGTGCCCTCGTGGACGTTGATGTCCATCTGGAAGTCGATGACGGTCTTGAGCAGGAGCTTGAGCTGGCTGAGCCGCATCCGCAGGTCGTAGTTGCCGTAGCCGTTCTCGACGAACATGTCCTCGAGGATGATGGGCCAGCCGTTGAGCAGGCCCTGGTTGGGGAACATCCGCTTGATGATCGACGGGTCCTTGCGCGAGAAGTAGGCCGGCACGTAGGCGCCGGGGCAGAGCTTCTGGAGGGCCATGAAGTCGATGTAGTAGTTGTTGTGCTCCTCGAGGAACGAGTCCGCGACCTCGGCCGACCAGTCCGAGGGGATGGGACGGACGTAGAGGGTGTACGTTCCGGACGGCTCGAAGGCGCCGGGCGTCTCGAGGATCGTCCAGCTGCCGTTGGCCCAGTAGGCGGGCATGGGCTCGATGGCCACGGGCGTGTCGGGCATGGTGACGAGGCCGTGCTTCTGGATGAAGGCCCGGATGTCCGTCACGGCCTGGGTGATGCGGCCGGTGAACTCGTCCCGGCCCACGTGGTCGGTCTTGATCTTGTCGAGAACGCCCTGGATGACCGTGTTCCGGGTCTGCTCCTCGCCCTTGGTCCGACCGAGCTGCTCGATGTCGACCGCGGGGTACATGATCTTGAAGAAGGGGATGCAGACGAGGAACATCTCGCGGCGGATGTTGTTGAAGTCGGCGAGGGAGCGCTGGACGACCTCCTCGAGGATGGGCAGGTGGCCCTGCGTGGTCATGCGCAGGGTCCGGAGGTGGGCCTCGCCCATCCGGAAGTTGCCCGTCGACTTGGGCAGGAGATCGCTCCGCAGGAAGCGCAGGTAGTCCTCGAGGGCCGTGACGGCCTTGGCCGCCTCGGCCTGGAGGGCGGCGTTGCCTCCGGAGAGCCGGGAGATATCGTTCCGGTAGAAGTCGATGATGGCCGGCATCTGGTCGATGGCGGACTGGGTGTAGTCCTGGGGCGGCGTCTTGAGGTTGTCCTTGGCCCTCTTGACCAGCCCGGGGATGAGCCTGGCCCGGGACGTGGCGGCCGCGGCGCCGGCGCCGCCGCCCTTGACCAGTACGCTCCGGACGCTCTGGACGAACAGCTCGTTGTAGAGCAGGGGGTTGTATTCCCAGGGGACGATGTTCTCGAGCTTGAGGCGCTCCATGTCGATGAAGTCGAGGTACATCTCGTGCTCGGTCTGGTTGGCCATGGAGAGCTTCATCTTGTCGATCTTGGAGACGAGCTCGGTGTTGAACCCCTGGAGGGACTCGTGGAACTTGTCGAGGGCCGATTCGCTCGGGTCCTCGAGCTTGTCGTTGTACTTGGCGAAGCCCTCGAGGGTGCCGGCCGTCGGGTAGAACTTGAAATAGGCGTCCCAGAAGGAGTCCTGGAATTTCTTGAACTTGGCGTCCTCGGGCCCCTGGGCCTGGAGGGCGCCGGTCCCGCAGGCGATCACGAGCAGAGCCGCGAGAGCGATGGCTGTCTTCTTCATCCTTGCCTCCTCAAAACCATTTCCGGAATCCTAGCACACTTCTTCCGTCCCTGACAAACCCTGTCTCACCCTCTTTATACGTGAACGAAGAGCCGTTCTCACCATCGGATGAGGGCCGAGCCCCAGGTGTAGCCGGACCCGAACGCGGTCAGCGCGACGAGGTCGCCCCGCTTGATCCGCCCCGCCTTGACGGACTCGTCGAGGGCGATGGGGATCGAGGCGGCCGTCGTGTTGCCGTAGCGGTCGATGTTCCGGACGACCTTCTCGACCGGGATCTTGAGCCCCTTGGCGACCATGAGGGAGATCCGGTCGTTGGCCTGGTGAGGGATGAGGGCGTCGACGTCCTCGATCGCGAGGCCGTTGGCCTCGAGGCTCGCCCGGACGGCCTCGGGCATGCGCTGGCAGGCGTTGACGAAGACGTTCCGGCCCTCCATCTTCGGGAAGAAGCGGCCCTCGTCGAAGAACTCCGGCCGGAAGGTCGGGGAATCCTTCGAGCTGGGCTTTTCCATCCAGAGGTGGTTGACGAACCGGCCGTCGGCGTACAGGTGCGTCGAAAGGACGCCCCGCCCGTCGTCGGCCCCGTTGGGCTCGAGGATGACGGCCCCGGCGCCGTCGCCGAAGAGCACCGACATGTCGCGGCCGCGGTCCGAGAAGTCGAGGTTGGTCGACTGGACCTCCGCGGCGACGAGGAGGATCCTCCGGCAGGTTCCCGCCTTGATGTACTGGTCCGCGACGGACAGGCCGTAGATGAACCCGCTGCACTGGTCGCGGACGTCCAGGGCCCCGGTCGTGCCCAGGCCGAGCTTGGCTTGGACGATGACCCCGATGCCGGGGAAGTAGTGGTCGGGGGACAGGGTCGCGGCGATGACGAGGTCGATGGAGCCGGGCTCGATCCCCGCGTCGGCGATGGCCAGCCGGGCGGCCTCGACGGCCAGGTCGGAGGTCCCGACGCCCGCTTCGACGTGGTGCCGCTCGAGGATGCCGCTGCGCTCGCGGATCCACTCGTCGGACGTGTCCATGAGCTTTTCGAGGTCGTGGTTGGTGACGGTGCGGGGCGGGACGTAGCGGCCGGTCCCGGTGACGATCGTTCGCGTGGTCATGCTCGTTCTCATTATAGAGGAAGCCTCCCGAAAAAGAAATATCGGGCCGCGCCGGCCCGGCTCAAAGCAGGCCCTTCCAGAGGTACCAGGCCATGGTCTCGCCGAGGCCCTGCTCCAGGGTGAAGGCGGTCTCGAAGCCCAGCTCCCGCCGGGCCTTGCCGGTGTCGGCCATCCACGCGTCCGGCCTCATCTGCCGGACCTTGTTGACGTTGATGAGCGCGTTCCCCCCCCCGGTCAGGCGGGCCACCCCCTCCGAAGCGGCCGCGGCCGCATAGGCCGCCCAGTGCGGGATGGACAGGCTGACGGGCCTCTTGCCGAGCAGTCCGGCCGCGATGCGGCCGATGTCCTCCCAGCCGCACGGCGTGGGGTCGGCGACGTTGAAGATCTCCCCGCTCGGGAGCCCGGCCCGGCCCGCGACGAGAGCGGCCCGAACGGCGTCGCGGACGTAGACGAGGCTCAGGGACTTGCGGCGGCCGAGCACGGGCCGGATGCCGCGCTTGATCCAGCGGAAATATTCGAGGAAATCCTCGTCGCGGGGGCCGTAGAGCGCCGCCGCCCTGAGGACGACGACGGAGAACCGGTCCTTCCGTACGAGGACCTCGGCCTCGGCCTGGAGCTTGCTTTCGCCGTAGTCCGAGACCGGGCGCGGCGGATCGTCCTCCCGGACGCCGCGCCGGGGCCCGGACGGCCCGACGGCGGCCAGGCTGCTGAGGTGGACGAAGCGGAGCCCCCGGGACTGCCCCTCGAGGGCCCGGAGGAGATTTGCCGTCCCGTCGCGGTTTACGCTATAATACTCCTCCGATCGGACGGTTTTGGTCAGTCCGGCCAAGTGGTAGACACAGTCGAGGCCGGCGGGCAGGGAGGGCACGCTCCGGAGGTCACCCGGGAGCAGCCGGACGCCCTCGACACCCCGAAGCCAGCGCGGCCGGGCCGGGTCCCGGACGAGGGCGTGGACCTCGACGCCCGGCTCCTCGAGGAGCCTCTCGACGAGGTGGCTGCCGAGAAAGCCCGTCCCTCCGGTGACCAGAACACGCATGACCCGGATTGTATGGGAATCGGCCCCAGGGGTCAATTATGTCCGTCACAACGGGAAGCGAGCCATGAACAAGACAACCCGACTCACCCTCCTCGCGGCGCTGGCCCTGCTCGTCGCGGCCGCGGCAGCCGAGGCCATGACCCTGACGATGCCCCTCTCCCAGGTCAAGCCCGGCATGAAGGGGCGGGGGAGGAGCGTCTTCCAGGGCCGGGCCGCCGAGGACTTCGAGGTCGAGATCCTCGGGATCATGCAGAACGTCTCCCCCAAGCGGAGCATCATCCTGGCCCGCCTCCGCGGCCGCGGGCTCGAATCGACGGGCATCATCGGCGGCATGAGCGGCAGCCCCGTCTACATCGACGGCAAGCTCATCGGCGCCGTGGCCTACGGCTTCAGCTACTCGAAGGAGCCCATCGCCGGGATCACGCCCATCGAGGAGATGCTGGCCGTCGGCGCGGCCCTCGAGGAGCCCGCCCAGGGCGTCGCGGCGCCGATCGTGCTCCGCGAAGGCCTCGGCCAGGAGGAGCTCTCGGGGACATACCTGCGGACGCTGGCCGCCGCGACCGGCGGCCGCGGACGGGACCGCACCGTCGCCCCCCTGGAGCTGCCCCTGATGTTCGGCGGCTTTTCCGCCGGGGCCTTCGAGAGGGCCGGGCCCTTCTTCGCCTCCCTCGGGTTCCGGCCCCTCAGGTCCGGTTCCGGGGGACAGCTCCTGCCGGGCGCCGCGCCGGCCGGGCCGTCGGTCCGCGAAGGGGATTCGGTGGGGGTCCAGCTCGTCGGCGGCGACCTCGACGTCTCGGCGGTCGGCACGGTGACCTACGTCGACGGCTCGAAGGTCCTGGCCTTCGGCCACCCGGTCTACAACCTGGGCCGGGTGGACTACGCCATGACCAGGGCCGACGTCATCGCCGTCGTGCCCAGCCTGGAGAGCTCCTTCAAGCTGGCGTCGGCCGGCCCGGTCATCGGCCGGTTCACGGAGGACCGCACCGCGGGGGCGGCCGGCGAGGTCGGCGTCATGCCCCGCCTCATCCCCCTCAACATCGGCCTCCGGACCGGGCCCGCGCAGCGCAAGGACTACAAGCTCAAGCTCGTCGCCGACAAGTTCCTGACCCCGGCCTTGGTCAACCTGGCCGTGTCGGGGCTGGTGACGGGCGAGGAGCGGAGCTACGGCGACATCTCCCTCGATTTCTCGGCCGACGTCTTCCTCGACCGGGACGGCCTGAGCGTCCGCCTGGAGGACCTCTTCACCGGGAACTTCGACGCCCCCGTGACGAGCCTGTCCGGCCTGATGGCCGCGGTCGTCCACGTGCTCATGAACAACGAGTTCAAGGACGTCGGCATCTTCCGCATCGACCTCGAGGTCAAGGCCGTCGAGGAGAGGCGGTTCTCGTCCCTGGAGAGGGTCCTGCTCGACAAGTACGAAGCCTCCCCGGGGGAACCCATCAGGATCCAGGTCTTTCACCGGACCCACAGGAACGAGAGCCTGATGGAGGAGGTCACCGTCCTCGCCCCTGCCCTGCCTGCCGGGAGCGAGTTCGAGATCCTCGTCGGCGACTCGGCGACGATGCAGCAGGCCGAGAGGGCCCAGTACCGCATCCGGGAGTTCGTGCCCCGCAGCCTCGACCAGCTCGTCCGCCTTCTCGGCAGCCTCCGCAAGAACAATAGGATCTATTTCCGGCTCATGGCCTCCAAGCCCGGGCTGTTCCTCAAAGGCGAGGAGATGCCCAATCTGCCGCCCACGCTCAAATCGATGTTCGCGTCGCCCCGGGCCTCGGCGGCCGGGCCGACCGAAATCACCCGGTCGACCCTGAGCGAATACCAGCTCTCCGTCCCCTTCGCCTTCAGGGGCGGGGCGACGATCCCCGTCAGAATCCGCGAGTAGGAGACCCCGCCATGCGCAAGCGCACCGCCACCTGCATCCTCGGACTGCTCACCCTGGCCGCCTCGCTCCAGGCCGTCGTCCCCCAGAAGTGGGAGCTGCGGACGCGCGAGGACTACCTCCGGGGGAAGTTCGACGGCGTCTCGGTCTCCTGGGACGGCGTCCTCGCCCTGGCGCCCAAGGAGGAGAAGATCGCCGCTCCCCAGGAGGAGTTCTATCTCTCCGTCCTGGCGACGGCCGACGGCGTCACCTACCTGGGCACGGGGCACGGCGGCAAGATCTACCGGATCGGCCGGGACGGCCAAGCCGAGGTCTGGTTCAAGGCGCCGGAGATGGACGTCACCTGCCTCGTCGAGGACAGGAAGGGGACGCTTTACGCCGCGACCTCGCCGAACGGCCGTATCTACAAGATCACAGGCAAGGACAAGGGCGAGGAGTTCTTCAACCCGGCCGAGAAGTACGTCTGGGACCTCCTGTTCCTGGATTCGGGCGACCTCTGGGCGGCCGTCGGCGAGAGCGGCGGCATCTACCGGATCTCCCCCCTCGGCGAGGGGCGGATGTTCTTCAAGGCCACGGAGAACCACATCCTGTGCCTGGAAAAGAGCGCCCGGGGGGACGTCGTCGCCGGGAGCGGCGGCAACGGGCTCGTCTACAGGATCGGGCCGGACGGGCGGGCCTCGGTCCTCTTCGAGACGCCGTACGAGGAGGTCCGGAGCCTGGCCGTCGACCGCGAGGGCCAGATCTACGCCGCGGCCTCCGGCACGCCGGTGCGGGCGCGGCGGGAGGAGCCGGCCGAGCGGCCGGTCCGCGTCGACGCCGAGGTCTCGGTCACGGTCAGCGCGACAACCGGCGCCCAGGCCCCGACCCCGGCCGCGGCGCCCGCCGCCTCGGCCCGCGACGGGGGCGCCCTCTACCGCGTCGGCGCGGACGGGACGGCCAAGCGCCTGTGGAGCTCCGGGGACGAGATGATCTACACGCTCCTCTGGAAAGAGGACGAGAAGAAGGTCCTCTTCGGCACGGGCGGCCGGGGCCGGATCTACGCGGTCGACCGGGAGGAGAGGATCGCCCTGCTCCAGCAGATGAGCTCCGAGCAGGTCTACCAGCTGGCCCCGCTCGACTCCAAGGTCTACGTCCTGTCGAACAACCCGTGCTATTTCGGGCTCCTGCTCGCGGAACAGAGGTTCGTCGGCGAGTACGTCGGCCCGGTCCTCGACGCCGGGACGCCCGCCTCGTGGGGGCGCGTCGTCTGGGACGCCGCCGTCCCGGCCGGCGCTTCGGTCCAGCTCCAGAGCCGGAGCGGGAACACGAGCGAGCCCAACGTCACCTGGAGCGACTGGTCGCCCTTCTATCTCAAGCCTGAGGAGCAGATCCTCAGCCCGAGGGCCCGGTTCCTCCAGCTCAAAGTCGTCCTCCGGACCCAGTCCGGCAGGACCTCGCCCGCCTTCAGCCGGGTGACGGCGTTCTACCTCCAGTCGAACACCGCCCCGTCGATCGGCCGGCTCGAGCTCCTGCGGCCGAACGAGATCCTCCTCAAGCTGCCCGACCAGGAGGACGTCATCCTCGGCGTCGAGCGGGACCTCCCCGACCCGCCGGCGAAGAAGGACGAGCTCCGGCTCGGCATGCCGAGCCGCAAGGCCGAGCGCAAGGGCTTCCAGACGGTCGTTTGGGACGCGGACGACGGGAACGGGGACACGCTCCGCTACGCCCTGTCCGTGAAAAGGGACGGCGAGCCCGAGTGGCGCCTCCTCGTCGACGACTGGGCCGAGACGACCTACGCCTTCGACACCCTGTCCTATCCCGACGGCACCTACATTCTCCGGCTGACGGCCTCCGACGCGCCGTCCAACCCGGCCGGGCTCGAGCTCAAGGCCGAGAAGACCGGACCGCCGCTCGTCATCGACAACTCCCTGCCGGTCGTCAAGGGCTTCACGGCCGCGAGGAGCGGCGCCTCGCTCGAGATCGCCTTCCAGGCGGAGGACGCCTACTCCTACATCGAGGAGGCCAAGGTGCTCGTCCGGCCCGGGGAGTGGCGCGTCGTCTTCCCCGTCGACGGGATCGCGGACTCGCGCACCGAGGCCTTCAAGCTCTCGCTGAAGCTCCCGCCCGGGGCGGAGAACCAGGTCAGCGTGAGGGTCCGGGACAGCTTCGGGAACGTCGGGGTGTTCCGGCAGAATTTCTGAGGCGGGCTATTTCGACTTGGCCCGCTCGAGGTACTTGTCGTCCCGCGTGTCGACGCGGACGACGTCCCCTTCCTTGATGAACTCGGGCACCTGGACGACCGCGCCCGTCTCGAGCACGGCCGGCTTGTAGAGGGCCGTCTTGGTCGCGCCCTGGAGCCGGGGCTCGGTGCTGACGACCTTGAGGTCCATGGCGTTGGGCAGGTTGACGCCGACGGGCTTGCCCTCGAACATCTCGACCTCGATGACCGTGTTGGGCTTGAGGTACTTGACGGCGTCGCCGATGGCCTCGGCGGTCAGGGTGACCTGCTCGTAGTTCTCGGTGTTCATGAAGACGTAGTCGCCGCTCTGCTCGTAGAGGAACTCCATCTCGATCTCGTCGAAGTGCGCCTGCTCGAGCCGCTCCTCCGAGCGGAAGCGGTGCTCGATCTGGGAGCCGACCTGGATGTTGCGGAGCTTGGTCTGGACCATGGCCTTCCACCGGCCCGGCGTGATGAGCTGCATCTCCATCACCCGGTAGAGGGTGCCGTCCATGATGATGATCATGCCTTTGCGGATATGAGTCGCGTCGATCATTGGGTCCTCCGAGGGATGGGGCGCCGGGGCGCCCGTCGAATTTGCTATTTTACCACAGCCGTCAAAGCCCCGCTCTTTCCGCCGGCCGCGTCGGGGTGGGGGGGGGGCGGGGCGCGCCCCGCCCGGGAAGTGAACGCC
>CAZFBC010000050.1:0-8183 GCA_964517245.1 uncultured Eubacteriales bacterium
GCAGGACCATCTGGATCTGGGTCATGATCTTGGGCTGGAAGCCGGCGTAGCCCATCTGGTACCGGGACACCGACACCGTCCGGAGGTCGACCGACAGGGTCTCGCCGTCCCGGCGGAGCTCGATCGGGATGAGCCGGTCCGGCTTGGAGCCGACGGCCATCTGGACGTCGCTCCAGGTCGCGACCTCGCGGCCGGCGATGCGGACGATCTCGTCGTCGATCCTCAGGCCGGCCTGCTCCGCCGGCGAGCCGCTCTCGATCCAGCCGACGACCGGCGGAGCGTCGAGATATTCGGGGGCCGAGGTCCCGACGCCGTTGAGGAAGGCGACGACGACGACGGCCAGGACGATGTTCATGATCGAGCCCATGGCCATGATCAGGAGCCTCTGGAAGCGCGTCTTGGCCATCATGTCGTCGGGGGCGATGGGCCGGTCCGTCTCGAACATCCCTTCGCCCAGGAGCCTGACGTAGCCGCCCAGGGGCAGGAGGCTGATCCGGTAGTCCGTGTCGCCCCTCTTGAAGCCGAAGAGCCGCTTGCCGTAGCCGAAGGAGAAGACCTCGACCCGGACGCCGACCAGCTTGGCCATGAAGAAGTGACCGAACTCGTGGACGAAGACGAGGATGCCGAAGACGACCGTGAAGGCCAGGATGGTGCCGAGAACGTTGACCATGTCTACCTCTGCGCGAGGAGGCGGCGGGCTTCGCGCCGCGCCTCCCTGTCGATGTCGATGATCTCTTCGAGGGAATCGGCCGGGCGGGCCCGGTGCGCCTCCATGGCGTCCGCGACCGCGGCGTGGATCGCGGGGAACGGGACCCGCCCCTCGAGGAAGGCCGCCACGGCCTCCTCGTTGGCGGCGTTGAGGGCCACGGGCAGGCTCTCCCCGGCCGCGAGGGCCAGGCGGGCCAGGCCGAAGAGCGGATAGCGCCGCCCGTCCACGGGAAAGAACTCGAGCCGCCCGAGGGCCGCCAGGTCGAGCGCGGGCAGGGCGGTGTCGCGCCGCGACGGCCAGGTCAGGGCGTACTGGATGGGGATGCGCATGTCCGCGGCGCTCAGCTGGGCCAGCACGGAGCCGTCCGTCATCTCCACGAGGGCGTGAACGGCGCTCTGGGGGTGGATGAGGACGTCGAGCTCGGCCGGCTCGAGGTCGAAGAGCCAGCGGGCCTCGATGAGCTCGAGCCCCTTGTTCATCAGGGTGGCCGAATCGACGGTCACCTTCCGGCCCATGACCCAGCGGGGGTGGCGGAGGGCCTCGGCGGGGGTTTTCGCCGCCAAGTCCTTCAGGGGCGTCCTGAAGAAGGGGCCGCCCGAGGCGGTCAGCACGACCTTGCGGACGTGGCGGCGCCTCTCCCGGCCGAGGCACTGGAAGACGCCGCTGTGCTCGCTGTCGACGGGGATGATCCGGGCCCCGGACCGGGCCGCCTCCCTCTTGAGGAGCCCTCCCCCGACGACCAGGGACTCCTTGTTGGCCAGGGCGACGCGCCGCCCGGCCCGGACGGCCTCGAGGGTCGGCCGGAAGCCGCTCATGCCGGTGATGGCCGAGACGACGACCTCGGCCCCCTCCGCCCGCGCGACCTCGACGGCCCCTTCCGGCCCGTGAACGACCCGGGTCCGCCAGCGCCTCGAGATGCCGCGGACCTTGTCCGCGTCGCGCCGGCCGCCGACGGAGACGAGGGCGGGCCTGTACTTCTCGATCTGGGCGGCCAGGAGATCCGTGTTGGAGCCGGCGGCCAGGGCCGTCACCCGGAAGCGGCCGCCCAGGCGGTCGACGACGTCGAGGGCGCTCCGGCCGATCGAGCCTGTCGAACCGAGGATGGCCAAGCCGCGCGACGTCTGATCCAAGGGCTACTTCCAGAGGTACTTGACGATGAAGTAGAAGAGCGGGCCGGCCAGGATGAGGCTGTCGATGCGGTCGAGAAAGCCGCCGTGGCCGGGCAGGGCGTTGGAGGAGTCCTTGACCCCGACGGCCCTCTTGAAGAGGGATTCGAGGGGGTCGCTGACCTGGGCCGCGGCGTGGACCAGGACCGCGGTCAGGGCGGTCATGCCCAGGGAGACGTCGAGCCGCAGGACGGCGCGGGCCAGTACGGCCCCGGCCAGGGCGAAGAGGATGCCGCCCGCGCTCCCCTCCCAGGTCTTGTTCGGGCTGGCGACGGGCGTCATCTTGTGCCGGCCGAACGGCTTGCCGATGAAGAAGGCGCCCGTGTCGCCGAGAAAGACGATGGCGGCCAGGAAATAAAGATAGAACGGGCCCATCTCGACGCGGACCCGGAAGAGGAAGCTCAGGGTGAAGCCGATGTAGAGCACGCCGAAGAGGGTGATAGCGATCGAGGACGGGAAGGCGGCCAGCTTCTCGGCGGTGTCGACCGTGGCCACGAAGGCGACGCCGGCGACGAGGAGCGCGGCCAGGAGCCCCGCCTCCAGGGGGACCGGCTTGAGACAGAAGGCCAGGCTGACGAGAAGGCCCAGGCCGATTCCCAGGACCTTCTGCGGGCGCGCGCCGCTGCGGCCCACGAGGTCGTAGAACTCGGCCATGGCGGCCACGACGAAGACCATCCCCAGGATGAAGAAGGCCCAGTCGGGCGCGTACTGGACGACGGCGAAGACCGCCGCGAGCAGGACGGCGGCCGTCGCGGTGCGCTTGATGAGGCTCATGTCAGCTCACGTCCTTCCGCCGGGACCCTTTCGCCCCGGTCCGGACGCTCCCGAACCGGCGGTCCCGCTTCTGGTATTCGAGGATGGCTTCGAGGAGGTGGCGCCTCCGGAAATCCGGCCAGAGGACGGGGGTGACGACGATCTCCGCGTAAGCGATCTGCCAGAGCAGGAAGTTCGACACCCGCATCTCGCCGCTCGTCCGGACGAGGAGGTCCGGGTCGGGGATGCCCGCGGTCGAGAGGCGGGCGGCGAAGGCCTTCTCGTCGAGGTCCGCCGGCGCGACGCGCCCCTCCTCCATGATCCGCCGGGCGGCGTCCACGATGTCGTCCCGGCCGCCGTAGTTGAGGGCGACGACGAGCGTCATGCGCCGGTTCTCCCGGGTCAGGGCCTCGACCCGCTCGAGCTCCCTGAGCACGGGCGCCGGGATGCCCTGCCTCCGGCCGATGACCCGGAGCCGCAGATCGTTCTCGACGAGGAGGCCGTCCTCCCGGCCCAGGTTCTCCCGGAGCAGGCGCCAGAGCCGCCCGACCTCGTAGCGCGGCCTTTTCCAGTTCTCGCTCGAGAAGGCGTAGAGGGTCAGGAAGCCGATGCCGAGGCGGGCGGAGGCCTCGACGATCTCCCGGACCGAGGCCGCGCCGGCGCTGTGGCCCTCGACGCGGGCCAGGCCCCGCTGTTCGGCCCAGCGCCCGTTGCCGTCCATGATCACGGCGATATGGCGGGGAAGGCGGGCGGGATCGACCTCGAGGAGAAGCCGGCGCTCCTCGGTCCCCTCCGGGAAATAGGCCTCGAGATGCTTCTCCATCGGCCCCCCATTATAGCATAAGGTGGACCGGGCCGGAGGATTCTGGTAAAGTGTTGGGCCTGGAGTGTGACGACCATGTGCCTAGCCGTTCCCGCCAAGATCAAGACCATGGACGCGAACCGTCAGGGGACCGTCGATCACATGGGTATCGAGGTCAGGGCCAACTTCTCGCTGGTGCCCCAGGCCGCGCCGGGCGATTGGGTCATCATCCACGCCGGGTTCGCCATCTCGGTGTTGGACGAAGAAGAGGCCCGCGAAACGCTCCGGCTCTTCAAGGAGCTGGCCGAAGCCTCCCGCTGATGAAGGAGCTCCGCAACCCCCGGGCCGTCCGCAGGCTCCTCGGGGACATCGAGGAGAGGGCCGGACGCCTCCCCCGCCCGCCGCGGCTCATGGAGGTCTGCGGCACTCACACCATGGCCCTCTTCAAGAACGGCCTGACCCCCCTGCTGGCCGCGGCCGGGGTCGAGATGGTCTCCGGGCCGGGCTGCCCGGTCTGCATCACGCCCAACGGCCTTCACGAGGCCGCCATCGGCCTGGTCGCGGAGACCGGGGGGCTGACGCTGGCCACCTTCGGCGACATGACCCGGGTCCCGACCCGCAGGGGCTCGCTCCAGACGGCCGTCCCCGCCCCGAATTCGCGGATCCGCGTCGTCTATTCGCCCGAGGAGGCGCTCGGGGAGGCCCGCGGGGAGCCCGCGCGGCAGGTCGTGTTCTTCGGGGCCGGGTTCGAGACCACCATTCCGTCCATCGCCTTCGCCGCCCGGCAGGCGGCCGCCGAGGGACTGAAGAACTTCTCCGTCCTGCCGGCCCTGTGGCTCATCCCCCCCGCCCTGAAGGCCATCCTCGAGGCGGGCGAGCTCGCCGTCGACGGCTTCGTCTATCCGGGCCACGTCAGCGCCATCATCGGCGCCGGGCCCTACGAGTTCGTGGCCCGGGACCACGGCGTCCCGGGGGCCATCGCCGGGTTCGAGCCCGGCGACATCCTGCTCGCCGTCCGCTCCGTCCTGGACCAGGCCCTCGAGGGCAGGCCGGCCGTGGCCAACGAGTACGCCCGGGCCATCCGGCGCGAGGGGAACCCGGCCGCCCGGGCCCTCATGGACGAGGTTTTCGAGCCTTTCGACGCGGCCTGGAGAGGGCTCGGGACCATCCCGGCGAGCGGCCTGCGCTTCCGGAAGGGCTACGCCGGCCTCGACGCGGCGCGGCGGTTCGGCCTGGACACGTCGGGCCCGGGCCTGGACCTGCCGGGCTGCCGCTGCGGCGAGGTGCTGCGGGGCGTCATCAAGCCCGAGGGCTGCCGGCTCTTCGGCCGGACGTGCCTCCCCGACTCCCCGCTCGGCCCCTGCATGGTGTCCTACGAGGGCGCCTGCCTCATCCACTACAAGTACGGTCAGCCGGGGAGGTCCCGACCATGAGCAAGATCAGCCTCGAGCTCGGCAGCGGCGGGCGCCTGATGCGGGACTTCATCGCCGGGAAGATCGTGCCCGCCTTCCACGATCCCCTTCTGGGCGAGCTCGCCGACTCCGTCCACCTGCCGGGCGGCGTCGCGTTCACGACCGACAGCTACGTCGTCGACCCGCTCTTTTTCCCCGGCGGCGACATCGGCCGGCTGGCCGTCAACGGGACCGTCAACGACCTCGTCGTCGCGGGCGCCGAGCCCCGCTATCTCTCCCTCGCCTTCATCCTCGAGGAGGGCCTCGAGACGGCCGTCCTCGACCGGGTCATCCGCTCCGTCGGGACGGCGGCCCGGGCCGCGGGCGTCCGGATCGTCACCGGCGACACCAAGGTCGTCCGCCGCGGCCAGGGGGACAAGGTCTACATCAACACGGCCGGCGTCGGGCGGACGGTCGCCCGGCCGCGGCCGGGGAAGATCCGCCGGGGAGACAAGATCATCCTGACCGGGACGCTCGGCGACCACAGCCTGGCCGTCATGCAGGCCCGGGGCGACTTCGGGATGAGCTCGGGCGTCCGGAGCGACTGCGCCCCCCTGCTCTTCCTCCTGCCGCTGTGGAAGGCGGGGGCCCTATGGATGCGCGACGTCACCCGCGGCGGGCTGGCCACGGTCCTCTTCGAGCTGAGCGAGCGGCTCCCCCATCCCGTCCTCATCGAAGAGGACAAGATCCCCCTGTCGCGGCCGGTCCTGGCCGCCAGCGGGCTCCTTGGGATCGATCCCCTTTACATGGCCTGCGAGGGCAAGGCGGTCGTCGTGGCGCCCGCGGCGAGGGCCGCCGCCATCCTGCGCCGCATCCGCCGCCACCCCCTCGGCCGCAGGGCCGCGATCGTCGGCGAGGTCCAGGACCGCGTCGGCCGCCCCGGCGAGCTGCTCCTCCGGACGGCGGCCGGCGGCCTCCGACTCCTCGAGCCCCTGACCTCCGAGCTCCTCCCCCGCATCTGCTAGGGGTCAAACCTTAAATTTTTTAATTCTCGTTGACCAGTCCGCGCGCGTGCGTGAATGAAATTAAAAAATTTAAGGTTTGACCCCTTCTTGCTTTCTTCCTAGGCCTTGACGACGTTCTTCCTGCGCCTCTTGATCGCGTTCCGCGTGTCGACGACGAGCTTGGCGTTCCTGACGATCATGTCGTAGTCGTAGGCCGTGTGGTCGGTCGAGATGACGACGGCGTCGTATTTCCGGAGCATGGCCGGCGTCAGCGGGACGGACTTGAGCTCGAGGCCCGGGTACTCGCGGTGGCCGGCGACGCGCGGCACGTAGGGGTCGTTGTAGGAGACCCTGGCCCCCTTCTCCCGGAACAGGCTGATGATCTTCAGGGACGGCGACTCGCGCGAGTCGTCGATGTCCTTCTTGTAGGCCAGGCCGAGGACGAGGATCCTGGCCCCCTTGACCGACTTGCCCCGCTCGTTGAGCGCGTCGAACGTCTTCTGCCGGACGTAGTAGGGCATGAAGGTGTTGATCTCGCCGGCCAGCTCGATGAACTTGGTCTGATAGTCGACCTCTTTGGCCTTCCAGGTCAGGTAGAAGGGGTCGATGGGGATGCAGTGCCCTCCGAGGCCCGGGCCGGGATAGAAGGGCATGAAGCCGAAGGGCTTGGACGAGGCGGCCCGGATGACCTCCCAGACGTCGATGTCCATGCGCTCGAAGATCATCTTCAGCTCGTTGACCAGGGCGATGTTGACGGAGCGGAAGATGTTCTCGAGCAGCTTGGTCGACTCGGCCGCTCGGGTGGACGACACGGGGACGGTCTTGACGATGATCCGGTCGTAGAGGGCCTTGGCCACGCGCAGGCAGTCGGGGGTCAGGCCGCCGACGACTTTGGGCGTCGTGGCCGTCGAGAAGCTCTTGTTGCCCGGGTCCTCGCGCTCGGGCGAGAAGGCCAGGAAGAAGTCGCGGCCGGCCACGAGGCCGCCGGCCTCGAGGATGGGCCGCATCTCCTCGTCGGTCGTCCCCGGGTAGGTCGTGCTCTCGAGGACGACGAGCTGGCCCCTGCGGATGTTCTCGGCGACGCTGATCGTCGAGTTGATGACGTAGGACAGGTCGGGGCTGCCGTGGCCGTCGAGCGGCGTCGGCACGCAGATGAGGATCGCGTCGACGGCGCGCAGGCCGCTGAAGTCGGACGAGGCCTGGAACAGCTTGCGGGCCAGGAAGTCCTTGAGCTCGGTCGCCGAGATGTGGCGGATGTAGCTCCGGCCCCGGTTGAGCATCTCGACCTTTTTCCGGTCGATGTCGAACCCGGTGACGCGGAAACCCTTCTGGAGGAAGGTCTTGACCAGGGGCAATCCGACGTACCCCAGGCCGATGATCCCGACCCGGGCCTCCTTCGACTCGATCTTCTTCAGCAGCTTCGCGGCTTCGGCGTTCATGCGGTCAGCTCCTTTGCCTGTACCAGGCGACGGTCGCCTTGAGACCGTCCTTGAAGGATCGGCTCGGCGCGAATCCCGTGAGGCGCCGGGCCTTGGCGATGTCGGCGGTCGAGTGCAGGATGTCGCCGGGCCGCGGTTCCGCGTAGCGCGGCGCGACCCCGGTGCCGAGGACCTCGTTGACCGCGGCGAGGAGGCCGTTGACGGTCGTGCCGGCCCCGCAGGCGACGTTGAGGGCCTCCCCGGCCGCCGCGGTCGTCGCCGCGGCCGCGAGGTTGGCCCGGACGACGTCCCCGACGAAGATGAAATCGCGGGACTGCTCGCCGTCGCCGTAGATCGTCGGGCTCTCGCCCCGGAGGATCTTGGTGACGAAGAGCGGTATGACGGCGGAATACTCGGAGTGCGGGTCCTGCCGGGGGCCGTACACGTTGAAATAGCGCAGGGCGACGGCGTTCAGGCCGTGCAGGGCGTGGAAGGCCTGGGCGTACTTCTCGCCGACGAGCTTGCCGACGCCGTAGGGCGAGAGCGGGCGCCCCTCCCGGCCCTCCGTCTTGGACAGGGCCGGGTCGTCGCCGTAGACGGCCGAGGACGAGGCCAGGACGAAGCTCCGGACCCCGGCGTCCCTCGCCGCGACCAGCAGGTTGAGCGTGCCCGTGACGTTGACGGCGTTGGCGAGGAGAGGGTCCTCGACCGAGCGGGCGACCGAAGCCAGGGCGGCCTCGTGGAAGACGACCTCGACGCCCGCGACGGCCCGACGGCAGGTCGCGAGGTCGCGGATGTCGCCTTCGACGAACTCGAACCGCCCGGCGATCGGGGCCAGGTTCTCCGTCTTCCCGGTCGACAGGTCGTCCAGGACGCGGACGGCGTCGCCCCGCCCGACGAGCGCCTCGGCGATGTGCGAGCCGATGAATCCCGCGCCGCC
>CAZFBC010000050.1:8283-10225 GCA_964517245.1 uncultured Eubacteriales bacterium
ATGGTCAGACGAGCCCGAGCTCGCCGAGCCGGCTGAGCACCTTCCGGACGCTCTCGTCCACCGTCTCCTTGTCCGTCTCGAGGACGATCTCGGCGCTCTCGGGCTCCTCGTAGGGGTCGGAGACGCCGGTGAACTCCTTGATCTCGCCGCGGATGGCCTTCTGGTACATGCCCTTGACGTCGCGCTGGATGCAGACCTCGACGGGGCACTTGGCGTAGACCTCGACGAAGTTGGTCGTCTCCTGCCGGGCCCGGTCCCGCATCTCGCGGTAGGGCGAGATGAACGAGGTCAGGACGGCGACGCCGTTGCGGGACAGCAGCTTGGCCACGAATGTGACCCGGCGGATGTTCTCGTCCCGGTCCTTCTTCGAGAAGCCCAGGTCGCGCGTCAGGTCCTTGCGGACGACGTCGCCGTCGAGCCGCTCGACGCGGAGGCCCTTCTCCTTGAGGATCTCGGCGACCCGGTCGCCGACGGCGGACTTGCCGGAGCACGGCAGCCCCGTGAACCACAGGGTGAAGCCTTCGTGTTCTTCGCACATGGTCGGTCGTTCCTTTCGTTCAGGGTCGCAGGACCCGGCCCTTCAGCCCCGCGGGCGCGGCCAGGCCCATGATGTCGAGGACGGTCGGCGCCACGTCGAGGATGTCGGCGTCCCGCCTTCCCGACTTCGGCTCTCTCGGGTCGTGGAGGATGTAGATCCCGTGCTGGGCGTGGACCGCGTCGTCCGGCCCGGTGTCGTTCTCGGCGAGGTACATCGTCCCGTGGCCGAGGGTGCCCGCCGAGCGCCAGTAGAGGTCGTCGAAATAGACCATGAGGTCCGGGTACTCGCCCTCGACCTCCTCGAAGTGCTCCTGGGGCCGGATGACCCGGGTCGCCCAGGCCTCCCCGGCCGGCCCGCGGATGCCCTCGATCTCGGCCTGCAGCTCGGCCCGGACCTTGCCGTAGTCCTCGGCCGGGACGACGCCCTTCGGCTCGCGGCCCTCGACGTTGAGGAAGACGCGGGCGTAGTAGCCGCCCCAGGCCCAGGCCCGCGTTCTGTCCCAGTCGACGGCCAGGTCGTCGATGCTCGTCGGCTTCGCCGGCCGCTCCTTGACGACCAGCCAGCCCCGGTCGATGAGCCACTCGTTGACGCAGAAGGCGCCCTTCATCCTCTTGGCGCCGTGGTCCGAGACGACCAGGACGACCGTGTCGTCGCCGGCCTTGGCCAGGAGCCGGCCGATCTTCGCGTCGAGGTGCTTGTAATAGTCGATGATGGCGGTCTCGAAGGGGTTGCCCGGCTCGTAGAGGTGATGGTCGCGGTCCATGTACTTCCAGAAGGCGTGGTGGACCCGGTCGACGCCGATCTCCACGAACATGAACAGGTCCCAGGGCTTGGCCTCGAGGAGCCATTCCATGACCTCGAAGCGCTTGTCGGTCATGGCGTAGATCTCGCGCAGGATCTGGGCCCGGTCCTCGGTCCGGAAGACGACGTCGAAGACGTAGGGCCCGAACCGCTCCTCGATCTCGCCCTTGAGCTCCGGCGGGAAGGTCGTCTCCTTGCCGGGGCCGGGCGGCGTGATGAAGCAGGAGATGAGGTTCCCCGCCACGGGATAGGGCGGGTAGCTCGGCGGCACGCTGACGAGCGTCGACCGCCCGCCGGCCTCGCCGACGAAGTCCCAGAGCCTCTTGGCCTTGACCGCCCTGGAGTTGGCGATCCACATCTCGTCGTAGGAGTAGCCCCGGCGGTGGCGGAAACCGTAGAGCCCCAGCCGGCCCGGGTCGAGCCCCGTGGCCATGACCATCCAGGCCGGGATGGTGATGGGCGGATCGGAGCTCCGGAGCCTGCCCCACAGGCCCCGCTCCATGAGCCCCTTGAGGACGGGCAGCTCGTCGCGGCGGTCGAAGACGATCTCGGGCGGGGCGCAGTCGAGCCCGACGACCAGGACCTTCCGGTCATTCATTGAAC
>CAZFBC010000050.1:10235-13622 GCA_964517245.1 uncultured Eubacteriales bacterium
TGAACGGGTCCTTGAAGCGCATGATGACCTCGGCCACCTCGGGCCGCATGAGCTCCGCCGGCGGGCACTCGCCCTTGACCAGGAGGTCGCGGATCTTCGTGCCGCTGAACTGGACGTGGTCGGCGGGCGGGTGGGGGCAGATCTTCTCGTTGACCACCGAGCCGCACTTCCGGCAGTACGAGAACGACCGGAAGAACATGGGCACGATGCCCAGGTCGGGGAAGTCCTCGAAGATGTCCTGGGCGGCGAAGGGCGGGTAATAGGACCCCACCCCGGCGTGGTCGCGGCCGATGATGATGTGGGTGCAGCCGAAGTTCTTGCGCAGGATGGCGTGGTGGATGGCCTCCCGGGGCCCGGCGTAGCGCATCTCCATCTGGAGGATGGCCATGGCCGTCCGCTCCTTCAGGTAGTAGAGGCGGATGGCCTCCTCGTAGGAGGCCAGGATGACCTCGTCCTTGAAGTCGCCCTTCTTCTTCCGGCCGATGACGGGGTTGATGAACAGGCCGTCGGTGAAGGTCAGGGCGGCCTTCTGGACGTATTCGTGCCCGAGGTGGGGGGTGTTGCGGGTCTGGAAGCCGACGACCGTGCGCCAGCCCTTGGACTCGAAGAGGACGCGGGTTTCCTTCGGGGAGAGCTTCCAGCGGTCGAACGGGGTCGGCGTCGCCTCGATGAGGTCGACCGGGCCGGCCAGGAGCACGTCCTTCAGGCCCATGACCTTGGCCACGCCGGGGTGGGCCGGGTCGCGGGTCCCGAACACCCGCTCGGCCATCTCGCCCTTGTCGTAGCCGTACTTCTCCTCGAGGCGCAGGACGGCCACGGGCCGGCCGTCCTCGGAGGCGAGCAGGACCTCGGCCCCGGGCTTCAGCCCGGCCGCCGTCCCGGCGTCCGCGTCGAGGACGATGGGGACGGTCCAGGCGACGTCGTTCGCCAGGCGGCTCCCCGCCAGGACGCTCTTGAAGTCGGCCTCCCCGAGGAACCCCTCGAGGGGGCTGTAGACCCCCGTGGCGATGTTCTCGACGTCCGAGACGGTCTCGGGGTCGACGGTCAGGCGCGGCAGGCGGTCCGCCCGGGCCAGAGCCTCGTTCTTCGCCTTGTCCTTAAGGACCCTGTCGACAAGCTTTCCGCCGTGGGGTTGGATCATGATCTCTCCTTGGTTCTCGTGCCGGGGGGAGTGTCGGGGGACCGGACGGACGGGCGGGTCAGTCGATGTATCCCAGAGCTTTCAGGCGCTCCTTGACCTTCTCCTCTTCGTCCTTGCTGAAGACCTCGGCCGCGGGCTCGGCCTTGGTCAGGCTCTCCCTGAGGACCTTGGCCGCGTAGCTCGAGACGGAGCCGTACTCCGTCCCCTTGATGGCTTCCTCGATCTTCCTGAAAAGCGAGGTCGGTATCGAAACGGTCGTGAACTCTTTGTCCATGCCCGTTTTATATACCATCCGGGCCCCTTTTTCAAGGGGCGGGCCCGCCCCGTCCCGCCTGTCAACTTGACAAGGGGTCCGGCCTCGTGGTTATAATGGCCCTCCCCTGAGAATGGAAAAGATAACCCGGCCCCTGATGAACGAATCCGCCCTGTCCGGCGTCCTGGACAAGAACCTCAAGAAACTCGGCTCCCGCCTGGGGGTCAGTTTGGCCCTGCGGGGCGACCAGCTGCTCATCGACGGCGAGCCCCGGAAGACGGCCTTCGCCAGGGACTATTTCGACAAGCTCCGCGAGCTCGGGGAAAAGGGCCACCAGCTCCGGGAGGAGGACCTCCTCATCGCCCTCGACATGCTCGAGGACGGCCCGCCCTCCTCCCTCGACGACTACTCCCCTTCCGAGCCCCTGAACCTGTCCCGCAAGTCGGTCAGCCCCAAGAGCCTCAACCAGCGGGCCTACATCGACGCGATCCATTCCCACGACCTCGTCTTCGGCATCGGCCCGGCGGGCACGGGCAAGACCTACCTGGCCATGGCCCTGGCCCTGGCCTTCCTCCAGAACAAGGCCGTCAACCGCATCGTCCTCACCCGCCCGGCGGTCGAGGCCGGGGAGAAGCTCGGCTTCCTGCCCGGCGATCTCATCCAGAAGGTCAACCCCTACCTCCGGCCGCTCTACGACGCCCTCTTCGACCTCTGCCAGCACGAACAGGCCAACCGCCTGATCGAGCGGGGGGTCATCGAGATCGCCCCCCTGGCCTTCATGCGGGGGCGGACGCTCAACAGCGCCTTCATCATCCTCGACGAGGCCCAGAACACGACCCGGGAGCAGATGAAGATGATCCTGACCCGGGCCGGCTTCGACTCGAAGCTGGTCATCACGGCCGACATCACCCAGATCGACCTGCCCCAGCCCCGCAAGTCGGGCGTTCTGCAGGCCATGAAGATCCTCTCCCCTCTCCCGGAGATCGCCTTCGTCCGCTTCAACGACCGGGACGTCGTCCGCCACCCCCTCGTCCAGAAGATCATCAAGGCCTACCAGAAAGCCGAGCCCCAGGGCGACTAAACGCACATGCCGGACCGCTTTTTCGACAAGATCAGGCTCTTCCGGGGGACCGAGATCCATCCCGTCCGCCCCGCGGACCCCGACGATGCGGAGAAGGGGCTTCCCCCCGGCCGGAGGGTCCTCGAGAGCCCCTGGCTGTTCCTCGCCCTGTCCGCCGTCGCCATCGCCCTGTTCCTGACAAGCCTTCCCTCGCGGGGCCTGTCGGTGCCCGAGCCCGGCGCCATCGCCCCGGCGGACATCATCGCGCCTTTCGACCTCATCATCGAGGACGCCGAAACGACGGAACGGAAGAGGGACGAGGCCGCGGCGGCCGTCCTGCCCATCTACACCTACGACCCCAACGTCTTCGCCAACACCGAGGACAAGATCCGGCGGCTCTTCGAACAGGGCCGGGATTGGACCGCCCGCTTTCCGGGCAACCACCGGTCCGAGGAGCTCCGGACGGTCATCCTCGACAGCCTCGGCCTCGATCTCGAGCCGGCCGACGTCGCGGGCCTGGTCCGGCTGAAATTCCCGGTCCGGGACGAGGAGATCCTGGTCAGCCTGCTGGCCAAGACCTTCATCCACGGCCTCGTCCTGTCCAAGAACCTCTTCATCCACGGCGAGGCGGAGCGGGGCCTGATCCTCCGCAACGTCGAGGGGGACGAGCGGTCCATCCGGGCCTCCGACCTTTTCGACCTCGGCGAGGGCGAGCGCCACTTCGCCGAGGACCTCGCCAGGATCGAGGTCCCCGACCGGAGCCGGGCGCTCATCGCCGGCCTGGGGCAGATCTTCCTGACCTCCAACGTCACCTACAACAAGATCCTGACCGAGGAGCGCCGGGCCGCGGCCAGGGCCTCGGTCGGGATGGTCACGCTCCTCGTCAAGAAGGACCGGGTCATCGTCCGGAAGGGCGACGAGGTCACGGCCGAG
>CAZFBC010000051.1:0-13585 GCA_964517245.1 uncultured Eubacteriales bacterium
CGTCGCCTCCAGGACCGGCCAAGAGACCGTCTTCACCCTCCGCTTCAAGCACTGACGGCGCGGCGGAAGAGATCTCTCCTCGCCACCCCCGGGGCCCGGCACCATTTATCCGGCAACCATTTCTCCGGAATTTCGTATATATGGGTGAGAGAGAGCGATGAAAGACCTCAACCTGACCGAGGAAATGGTCCTCTGGGCCGTATGGAGACTCAAGGATGACGCTTACGGCGTCACGATCCGCGACCACCTCATCCGGAAAACAGGCCGCCGCCACCCTTATGGAACCCTGTACAGCGCCCTGGCCAAGCTGGAGAGGCTCGGCTATGCCCGAAAAACAGTCGCCGATCCCAGTCCCAGGCGCGGCGGGCGCAGCAAGAATTACTATCGGATCACGCCGTCCGGGGTCGCCGCCCTGAAGGCCGCTTTCGAATTGAAGGCCACGCTGTGGGACAAAGACTCCGTCCTGGCCCTGGAAAAGAGCTGAACGACATGGAACCGAACGCCCCGCCACGTCCGCCCCGGCTCTCCGAGCGCTTCCTCGAGAAAACGGCTAACCGCGGGGACGCGGCGGCCATCGCCGGCGATATCGCCGAGGAATTCGAGCGCCGTGTCGAAGAGCTGGGCCTCAGCCGGGCCCGCCTCTGGTACCGCCTCTTCGTCCTGAGGTCGCTCCCTTCGTTCGTTTGGCATTCTGTTTCCTGGAGCTTGACCATGTTCAGTAACTATCTGACCATCGCCCTTCGGATCATGAGGCGGCACATGGCCTTCTCGTTCATCAACGTCGCCGGCCTGGCCGTCGGGATGGCCTGCAGCGTCCTGATCGGGCTCTACGTCTTCCACGAATCGGGCTACGACCGTTTCCACGAAAGATCGGCCAGGATCTTCAGGGTCAACGCTGACATGCGCGACGACGACGGAGATTCCCTCGGGGCCTGGAGCCCTCCCCCGCTGGCCAAGGCCCTCATCCGGGACTTCCCCGAAGTCGAGGATGCGGCGCGCTACAGCGCCTGGCCCAGGGAATTTCTGATCTCCGCCCGCGGCAAATCGTTCCTCGAAAGCGGCGTCAAATTCGCCGACGCCTCCTTCTTCAGGATCTTCTCCTACCCGTTCATTTTCGGGGACCCCGGGAAGGCCCTCGAAGACCCCTGGACGGTCGTCATCTCCAGGACCGTCGCAGAAAGATACTTCGGCCACGACGACCCGGTCGGCGAAACAATGACCTTCGGAGACATCAAGCGGGATTTTAAGGTGACGGGGGTCATCGAAGACCCGCCGCCAAACTCGCATCTCCAGTTCGATATGATGGCCGCGCTCGCCGGAACTTCGTCGAGCGCCGGGACCCGCTGGACCCAGAATACCTATTTTACGTACGTCCTCCTTCGCGAAGGAGCCTCCGGCGCGGCCCTGGAGTCCAAGCTCCCCGACTTCACCCGGCGCCATTACGGCCCCCAGTTTTTCGCGGACACGGGAACGCGCTACGAGGACTATTACGCCTCGGGCGACCGCCGGTTCGGCTTTCGGCTCGAGCCTCTCACGGCGATCCACCTCGACGCCTACGTCAGCGACACCCTCAGCCTCAAAGGGAACAAGGCCCAGTTGAAGATGCTCTCGGCGGTCGCTCTCTTCATCCTCCTCATCGCCGGCATCAACTTCATGAACCTGGCCACGGCCCGCTTCGCCCACCGTTCCCGTGAAGTCGGCGTCCGCAAGGTCCTCGGGTCGCGGAAAGGACAGCTCATCGTCCAGTTCCTGGGCGAGTCGCTGCTCGTGAGCGCGATCGCCCTGGTGCTGGCCCTGGGGATTATCGCCCTCGTCCTCCCCGCCTTTGGCCGCCTGGCCCAGAGGCCGCTCGTCTTCGGGGATTTGATGAGAGGGGGATTCCCGTTCCTGCTGGCGGGCGTCGCTCTCGCCGTCGGCCTCGCCTCCGGCAGCTATCCCGCCCTCTTCATGTCATCGTTCGCGCCCCAAACGACGATCAAGGGCCGGCTCGCGGCCAGGGGCAAGGGACATACCTATCTCAGGCGGGGCCTCGTCCTCGTCCAGTTCGCCGTCGGCTTCTCCGTCCTCTTCGGCACCGGGATCATTGCCCGCCAGATGGATTTCCTCAGGAACCGGGACCTGGGATTCGACAAGGACCACGTGGTCGTGATCAGCAGGGCCAACGCGCTAGGGCCCGCCGCGGACGCCTTCGAGAACGAGCTTCTGGCCCGCCCGGAAATATTGAAGGTCTCGAGGAGCGAGTCCCTGCCCGGACGCCATTTCGACGACACCGGACATGTACTCGAGGGATCCCTCGCCACGGACGAGAGGACCTTGAGGATGACGTATGTGGACGACAGGTTCGTCGGCCTCCTCGGCCTCAAGCTCGCGGCGGGCCGCTTTTTCTCGCGGGACATCCCCACCGACGCGACGTCGGCCGTGGTCATCAACGAGACGGCCGCCCGGGAGCTCGGCCTGCGGGAGCCCGTCGGAAAGCGCTTCCACAAGGGCTTCGGCGGGGCGAAAGAGGGCGAGTTCGTGACCATCATCGGCGTCCTCGAGGATTTCCATATCGCCTCCCTCCATGAAAGGATCAAGCCGATGATCCTGCGGCCCCTCTCCCCCTCGGACTGGCGGCTGACATCGGTCAAGGTCAGGGGGGAAGGATTGCCGCAGACGCTCGCGCTCATCGAGAGGACGTGGAAGAAGCACACCGGCGGCCAGCCCTTCAAGTATTCGTTCCTCGAAGCGGATTTCGGGGCCTTGTACGAGTCCGAGCGCAGGGCCGGAAGGATCTTCTCGGCCTTTTCGGCCTTGGCCGTCCTGGTCGCCTGCCTGGGGCTCTACGGCCTCGTCTCCTTCGCGGCCGAGCAGAGGATGCGGGAGATCGGGATCAGGAAGACCTTCGGCGCCTCGCCGGCGAGCCTGACCGGGCTCCTCTCCCGGGAGGTCGTCGTCCTCGTGGGGATCGGGGCGGCCGTCGCCTCGCCGCCGGCGTTCCTTCTGGCCCAGGGATGGCTGAGGGACTTCGCCTTCCGCGTCACCATTCCTCCGTTGATGTTCGTCGCCACGGGGGCGGCGGTATTGGCCATTGCCGTCCTCTCCGTCGCCTTCCGGGCCGTCCGGGCGGCCGCCGCCAATCCCGTCGACACCCTGCGCTACGAATGACCGGCGGTCCCGGGCAGGCCGCGAAACCTTTCGTCCGAGTGCAGCGTCCAGTTATAACAAGGGCGTTGTCTTCTACGACGCCTATCATACCCATGTCGACATGATCTATCGGATCCAGAACGCCTAGCTCAACGCCGACGGCTCGATCAGCGCGGCCTCCAAGCCGGGCTGGCCGACCATCTTCATCCTCCGCTTCAAGCACTGACGGCGCGGCGGCCCGTCTCGCCTCTCGGATGTCCGGATGCGGACATGGCGTGTCGCGAGGGCGAACAAGACCGGCCCGGACGATGGTTGCATTCTCGGCCCCCCTCGGGGTGCGGGCCCCCTCCGAATCGCTTTAAGAAGAGCTCCCGATTGGCATGAATACTGCAACTTTCCGGGGTGGAGGCCGCAATGATGATGAAAAATCACCTGAAGATCGCGCTCCGGCACATCCGCGCGCAGAGAGCCTATTCCTTCATCACCATCGCCGGTCTGACCGTCGGCCTGGCCAGCTTCATCCTCATCGGCCTCTGGGTCGCCGACGAACTGAGCTTCGACCATTTCCACGAGAATAAGGACCGGATCTTCAGGCTCGTCAATAAGGTCGGCAGCGGCCAGCTCATCCCCAGTCCGACCTACGCCCTGGCGCCGGCCCTGAAGGAGGAGTATCCCGAGGTCGAGGAGTTCTCCCGGGTCTGGCCCTTCGCCTCGTCGCTCGTCCGGTCGGGGGACAAGTCGTTCGAGGAAGACCGGATCTGCCTGACCGATCCGGGCTTCCTGAGGATGTTCACCTTCCCTCTCCTCGAGGGAGACCCGGGGACGGCCTTGGCCGACAAGAGCTCGATCGTCCTCACGGCCAGCGCCGCCCGGAAGTATTTCGGCGGCGACGATGCGCTGGGCCGGGTCCTCCACCTCGATCAATACGGCTCCGATTTCATCGTCACCGGCGTCGTCGCGGACGTTCCGCCCAACTCGCACATCCAGTTCGACCTCCTCGCCCGCGTCGAGCTCCTGGGCGAGGACCGGCTCGCCCGCTGGGAGGAGTGGACGGGCCCCTGCTACATCCTCCTTCGTCCGGACGTCGAGGCCGCGGCCTTCACGGGCAAGATCGCGGACATCTACAAGAGGCACGTCGGCCCGCAGGCCGCCTATGTGCCCGTCCTCCAGCCCCTGACCGACGTCCGCCTCAACGAATCGGGCCGCGCGGCCGGGCGCCAAAGAGTCGTGTTCTTCTCTCTCGTCGCCGTTTTCATCCTGATCATGGCCGGCGTGAATTTTATGAACCTGGCCACGGCGCGGTCGGCGCTGAGGTCCAAGGAGGTGGGGATCCGCAAAGTCGTGGGGGCCCGCCGATCCCAGCTCGTGGGACAGTTCCTGGGTGAGGCCGTCCTGACGAGCGCCCTGGCCATGGTCCTGGCCTTGGTCATGGCGGAGACCTTCCTCCCGTCGTTCAATCGTTTCGCCGGCAAGTCGCTGGCCCTTCTTTCCGGGGCCGGCCTGCCGCTGATCCTGACGATCGTCCTCGTCGTCCTGGCGACGGGGATTCTCGCGGGGAGCTATCCGGCCTTCTTCCTGTCCTCGTTCTCGTCGGTCGACGCCCTGGTCAGGAGACGGTCGGGACCCGGCGGCCGCGGCTCGGCGCTCCGGAAGGCCCTGATCGTCTTCCAGTTCGCCATCTCCGTCGGATTGATCACCTGCACGCTGGCGGCCTCGCGCCAGCTCCGGCACATCCGGACGATGGACATCGGGCTGGACCGGTCGAACGTCGTCATCCTGTCCAACAATCCCGGGTTGAGGCCGCGCTTCGACGCCTTCCGGGAGGACCTCTCGAGGTCGCCTTCCGTCCGCTCGGCGACGTCGGCCGCCCAGGGGCCCACGTGGGTGGGCGAGAACATCCCGATCGACTGGCCCGGCAATCCCACCGGCCAGAGGCTCTCGGCCGACTATACCGTCGTCGACTACGATTTCTTCGAGACCTTCGGGATGACGCTCGTGAGCGGACGGGTTTTCTCGAGGGCCTTCCCGGCCGACGAGGCCGAGGCCTGCGTCATCAACGAGACGGCCGCGAAGCGGATGGGCGTGGCTGAGCCCCTGGGGATGACCGTGACCATGGGCCACCCGGCCTGGCCCGAGTCGTTCCGCCAGGCCCGGGTCATCGGCGTCGTCAGAGACTTCAACTCCCGCTCCGTGCACTCCCCGATCCGGCCGTTCGTCTTCCGGATGTTCAGGCCCTGGCATCAATACGCGTTCATCAAGATCGACGGCTCCAGGGTCGCCGAGGCCTTGAAGGATATCGAGGCCGCCTTCCGCCGCCACTCCCCCGGATACCCTTACCGGTACATGTTCTACGACGAGGCGTTCAACCTCCAGTACGTTTCGGACCGCCAGACGGGGGCGCTCTTCGGGGCGTTCGGCCTGATCTCGGTCTTCCTCTCCTGCCTGGGATTGTTCGGCTTGGCCTCGTACACGGCGGAGCGGAAGACCAAGGAGATCGGGATCCGCAAGGTCCTGGGCGCCTCGGTGCCCGGGATCGTCTCCCTGACGACGGGTGAATTCCTCAAATGGGTCGCCGCGGCCCACGTGATCGGCTTCCCGGCCGCCTATTTCGTCATGAGACGGTGGCTCGGCCAATTCGCCTATCGGGCCAGCCTCGGCCCTTCCCTTTTCGCCCTGGCCGCCGGCATGACCTTAGTCATCGCGCTCCTCGCCGTCGGCTACCAGGCGGTCCGGGCCGGCTTGGCCGATCCCGTCGATTCGCTGCGTTACGAGTGAGAGGGCCCCTCTCGTCTTATTAGGCTGGCCGTGCAACATTCGGCCGGGGCGCTGCGTATACCTGGATAGAGGGCCGGACCTCGGAGTCCATTCTCTCGCCGGAGGGGAGCCATGCTGAAGAATTACCTCGTCACCGCTTGGCGGAACATCCTCAGGGCGAAAGGCTTCTCGCTGCTCAACATCGCCGGACTGGCCGTCGGGCTCGCCGTCTGCGTCCTCATCCTGCTCTACGTCCGGGCCGAACTGAGCTACGACGCCTATCATCAGCACGTCGACAGGATCTACCGGGTCCAAAACGCCTGGCTCAACGCCGACGGCTCGATCCAGGGTGAGTTCGCGACCCTGGCCCCGTCCTACGCCGTCCTCCTCCGGAGCGACTTCCCCGAGATCGAGCGCCTAGCCCGTGCCTGGAACCCGAGCGGCACCGTCGTCCGGGCCGGCGACCGGGTCTTTACCGAGGAGCGCTTCTTTTTCGCCGAGCCGGAGATCTTCGACGTCCTTACCCTGCCCTTCGTCCAGGGCGACCCGGCTACGGCCCTCAAGGACGTCGGCGGCGTCGTCCTCTCGAGGACGACGGCCCGGAAGTACTTCGGCGATGCCGATCCCATAGGCCGAAGCCTCGTCCTGCCGTCCCGGAACAACATGGAGCTCCGGGTGACGGGCGTCATGGAGGACGTCCCGGCCCGTTCGCACATCCATTTTGATCTACTGGCGTCCTACATCACGTTGAAGGGCCTCTCCGGAAGCGGCGACGCCGATTACTTCCACGGAACCAGGAACTTCTCCGACAACGTGACCGCCGTCTATGTCCGATTGGCCGAGCCCGGCGGCGGCCCGGCCTTCCAAGCCAAGATCCCGGCCTTCCTCGACCGCCACTTCCCTCCCAGGGAGGACGAGCAGGGGCGCCTGGTCAAGACGAGCGAGTCGCGGACCCTCCACGTCCAGAAGGTCAAGGACATCCACCTCTACGCCCACACCCGGGCTGATTACGAGCCGGCCGGCGACGTCCGGACCGTACGCCTGTTCACGGTCATCGCCCTTTTCATCCTGGCCATCGCCTGCATCAACTTCGTCAACCTGTCCACGGCCCGGGGCGTCAAGCGGGCCCGGGAGGTCGGTCTGCGCAAGGTCGTCGGCGCGGCCCGCCGGACGCTGGCGGCGCAGTTCCTCGGCGAGTCGTTCCTGATCACCCTCCTGGCCCTTATCCTGGCGATCGGCCTCGTGGTCCTCGCTCTGCCGGCCTTCGGCCGCTTCGTCGGGCATGCGTTCGGAGCCGGCTCGCTCTTCTCCCCCGCCGGCCTGGGCTTTCTCCTGGCCTGCTTCCTGGTCACGGGACTGGTCGCGGGGATCTACCCGGCCCTCTACGTGGCCTCGTTCCGTCCTTCGGCCATCCTCCGCGGCGAGCTGACCAAGGGCAGGGCCGGGGCCGCCCTGCGCAAGTCGCTGGTCGTCTTCCAGTTCGCCATCTCCATCGCCCTCATCTTCTCCGTGACAGTGATCGCCCGGCAGACCCGCTTCCTGCGTGAGGCCGACCTCGGTTACGCCCGGGACAACATCGTCTGCGTCCCTGTCGAGCCGGCCGTCTCGCGCCGCTGGACGGACATGAAAGCCGCCCTCCTCCGCGAACCGGCCATATTGGCGGCGACGCTATCCAAACGCGCGCCCGCCGGCCGGCTCCTCGACTCGCCGGGCTTCTGGGCCGAGGTCGGCGGCGCCCGGGTCCAGAGCGCCTTCGCCATGCCCCACAACCGGGTCGAACACGATTTCTTCAAGACCTATGGCATGACCCTGGTCGCCGGGCGCGATTTCTCCGTCGACATCGCGACCGACGCTTCGCAGGCCTTCATTCTCAACGAGACGGCCGTCAGGCGTCTCGGCTTCGAGAGCCCCGAAGCCGCGGTCGGAGCCGCCTTCGGCACCTTCGCGCCCAATCTGACCGGCCGGATCATCGGCGTCGTCCGCGACTTCAACTACGAGTCCATGCACCGGCCCGTCGTGCCCATCGTGACCTATGTCGCCCCCAACCAGGCCAACACCCTGAGCCTGCGGATCGCTCCCGGGTCCCTGGGACGCGTCGTGGGCCACGTGCAGTCGGTGTTCGACAGCATCCATCCGGCCGGGCCGGTCAAGTACGACTTCCTGAGCGAGCGCCTGGCCGCGCTCTACAGGAACGAGGAGAGGGCCATGCGGATGTTCTTCTTCTTCAGCTCTCTCGCCGTGGCCGTCGGCTGCCTGGGATTGTTCGGCCTGGCCTCGTTCTCGGCCGAGCGACGGGTCAAAGAGATCGGCGTGCGCAAGGTCCTGGGGGCCAGCGCCCCGGGCATCGCCGGGCTGCTCTCGCGGGAGTTCGTCAAGTGGGTGGCCGTCGCCAACCTCGTCGCTTGGCCGGCGGCCTACTTCGCCTCGAAACAGTGGCTCCAGGGCTTCGCCTATAGGGTCCCGATCGGGGCGGCCCCCTTCGCCCTGTCCGCCGCGCTGGCCCTGACGGTCGCCCTGCTCACGGTGAGTTACCAGGCCGTGCGCGCGGCCCTCGCCGACCCCGTCAAGGCGTTACGTTACGAATAGCATGGGGACATGCGCCCCGGGTACGTGTCCTCTATTTATTCGTTCCTGAGGACGTCGGCGGGATCGGTGCGGGCCGCGCGGACGGCCTGTCCGACCACGGTCAACTGGGCGATGGCCAGGGTGGCCGCGACAGCCCCGGCAAAGATCCCCCAACCGAGGCTGATCCGGTAGGGGTAATCCCTGAGCCAGCCCTTCATGAGGACATAGGAGACCGGCACGGAGACGAGGTTGGCGGCGAGGACCCAGCGGGCGTACTCGCCTGACAGGAGGGCCACGATACCGGGGACGCTGGCCCCCAGGACCTTGCGGACGCCGATCTCCTTCCGGCGCTGCTCGGCGGTGTAGGCCGCCAATCCGAAGAGGCCGAGCGCGGAGATGAGGATGGCCAGGAGCGCGAACGTCCGGACGATCGCCATCTCCCGCTCCACCGACCGGTAGAGGCGGTCGTAGTCCTCGTCGAGGAACCGGACCTCGAAGGGGTAGCCCGGGTTGCGCGCCCGGACGGTCCTCTCGATCGACGCCAGGGTGGCCGGGACGTTGACGGGGTCGAGGCGCAGGAACATGAAGCGATAGGCGTCGAAGGCCCGGTGGCTCGGGTCGCAATAGACCATCACCGGCCCGATCTCCCGCGTGAGGGGGGTGAAGTGGAAGTCCTCGACGACGCCGACGATCTTCAGGTTCATCGGTCCGTTGCTCAGGCGCAGGCCCAGGACATCGTCCGATCCGATGAGGGCGGCGAAATTCTCGTTGATGACGACGTCGGGGGCCAAGGTCGTTCCGCCCGGCCTGAAGGACTCCCCCCGGGCCAGGCGCATGGCGAAGGTCGCGAGGAAATCGGCGTCGACCCCCCAATAGGTCACCAGGGGATCGACGTTCGGGTCGCGGCCTTCCCAGTCCCAGCCTTCGCCGTTGTTGTAGATGCCGACCGGCGAATGGGCCGCGGCTGTCGCCGACCGGACGCCGGGGATGCGAAGGAGCTCCTGTTTGGCGGCCTCGATGTCGTTGAGCAGGGCGCCCTCGAGCCGGACATAGACGAGGTGCTCCCGGTCGAACCCGAGGGACTTGGTCTTCATGTACCGGACCTGCCCGAAGATGACGATCGTCCCGACGATCAGGGCGCCGCTCAGGGCGAACTGGAAGACCACCAGGACCTTGCGGAAGAGCCCTCCCCGGGCGGCGCCGGAGCCCGGACCGGCCTTGAGAACGGCGCCCGCGTTGAAGGACGACAGGAAGACCGCCGGATAGGCGCCGGCCAGGGCCCCCGTGACGAGCGCGACGAGGCCGATGCCGGCCAGGACGGGCAGGCGCAGGAAGTCTCCGGTCGTCAGGGTCTTCCCGGTCATTTGGGCGAAGGCGGGCAGGGCGAGGGCGATCAGGAAGAAGGCCGAGACGAGAGAGACGAGCGTGAAGACCAGGGACTCGCCGAAGAACTGGCGCATGATCTGGCCGCGGCCGGCGCCGACGACCTTGCGCAGGCCGACCTCCCTCGCCCTCCGGGCCGCGCGGGCCGTGGCCAGGTTCATGAAGTTGACGCAGGCGATGAATAAAATGAGGGCGGCGATGGCCGAGAAGATCCGGACGTTCTCCGCCCGGCCGTAGATCTCGAGGTAGAGGTCCTTGAAGGGATAGAGGGATGGCTCGAGGATCGTCTGCGGGTGCGAGCGGCGGATGCGGTCGTTGATCTTGGCGTTGAAGGCGGCGATGTCCGTCCCGGGGGCCATCTCGACATAGGTCCAGAAGGCCATGTTGGTCCAGGTCCGGAGATAGTTCGGGCGGTTGTAGAGGCGCGGGGCCAGCTCGAACGGCACCCAGACGTCGAACCGGATCGTGGAGTTCCGCGGGATGTCCTTCATGACCCCCGCCACGCGGTAGCTGTAGGTCTTGTCCAGTCTGACGGTCCGGCCGAGGGGGTCCTCGCCGCCGAACATCCGCCGGGCCGCGCTCTCCGAGAGGACCATGACGTCGGGATCGCCGGCGAGGTCTTCGACGCTCCCTTTGATCAGGGGGAACGTGAAGATCTCGAAGATGCCGGCGTCGGCCATCTGGACGGGCTCCCGGAAGGCCCGGTCCCCGTGCTCCAAAAGATGCTCCGCTTGCCCATTCTGGATCCGGGCCGCGTTTCGGACCTCCGGGTACTCGGCTTCGAGGGCCGGGCCGAGCGCCGGGACCGAGCCGGTGCCGGTCACGACCCGGCTCCCGTAGTGCTGGGTCGTCCGGACGACGTAGATGGAGTCCGTCTTTTCGTGGAAGCGGTTCGTCCCGATCTCGTCGACGACCCAGACGAGGAGGAGCACGGAGCAGGCCATGCCCATGGCCAGCCCGGCCAGGTTGATGAGGGAATACCCCTGGTGCCTCTTGATGTTCCTGATGGCGATCAGAACGTAATTCATGAACATGATACCCGTTCTTTTGCCAAAAACATGCCAGGTCGGGCCCTGATCGAGCGGGGGATCCTCAGGGCGCGGGGCCGGCCGGATGTCCGGAAACGGGCGAGCGACGTCCGCAAGCGGACACGAACATGGGGACATGGACCCCGGGGACGCGTCCCCCTTCTGGAGATCGGGGACAGAGTATTGTGTCCCCCTATTCGTAGCGGAGAGCGTCGGCGGGATTGGCCGTGGCCGCCCGGAGGACCTGGTAGCCGACGGTCAGAACGGCGACGGCCAAGGCGGCCAGCCCGCTCACGAGGAAGATCCGGACATCGAGCGAGGTCCGCAACGCGAATCCCCGGAGCCAGCGGCCCATGACCATGTACCCGACCGGCCAGGCGATCAGATTGGCGACGGCCACCCACTTGACGAACCGGCTGGTGTGCAGCCAGACGACCGACCCGAGCCGGGCCCCCAGGATCTTGCGGATGCCGACCTCCTTGGTCCTTTGCTCCGTGACGTACGCGGCCAGCCCGAACAGCCCCAGGCAGGAGACGAAGATGGCCAGGAGCGAGAACAGGGAGACGATCCGGCCCGCCCGGTTGTCGTTCTGATAGAGAGCGTCGATCCGGTCGTCGAGGAAGGTGAACTCGAAGGGCAGCCCGGCCGCGAGCGACGTCCAGGCCCCCCTGATGTGAGCGAGGACGTCGGTCGTCCTGGCCGAACGGACCTTGGCCAGCAAGTAGGGCTTCCGGATCGAGTTGACGGCCTCCGGCAGGAGGTAGCCCATCGGCCGGACGTCCCGATGGAGGGACTCGAAGTGGAAATCGTCGATCACCCCGACGATGAACATGTCTTTTCTCGTCCACCAGATCCTGAGCTTCTTGCCGACCGGGTCGGGGATCCCGAAGTACTCCTTGGCCTTGCCGTTGATGACCACGGCGTCGACGTCGGACGGGTGCTCCCGCGACAGGAACCGGCCTTCGGTCATCCGGATGCTCAGGGCCTCGGCGAAATCCTGGTCGCAGGTCATGAAGTTCATGTTCAGCGGCCGCTCGGCCTGGACGCCTTCGACGCCGATGCCCCAATTGGGAGTGCCCCGCCCGGGCAGGGAGCTGACGGCCGTCACCCCGAGGATGTCGGAATGCTGCTTCAGGCGCTCGCGGAAAGCGTCGAGCCCCGGTCCGAGGTTGTCGGCATTGTGGACGGCCACGACGTTGTCCTTGTCGAAGCCGAGGCGCTGGTTCTTGATGAAGTCGAGCTGCCGGCCGATGACGAGCGAGCCGATGATGAGGAGGACGGACATGGCGAACTGGAAGACGACGAGGCCGTTGCGGAGGGCCATGGCGCCCCGGTTCCGGCCCCCGAAACGCGAGCCCTTGAGGACCTCGGTTTGTTTGTAGGACGAGAGGAAGAGAGCCGGATAGAGGCCGGCCAGGACGCCGACGGCGAGAGCCAGGCCGACGAGCCCGGGGATGACCCAGGGGCTGCCGAAGTAAGGGAGGGCGAGGGGCCGCCCGGTCATGTGACGGTAAGCGGGGAGCAAGGCCTGGATCAGCCCGACGGCGACGACCAGGGCGACGAGGCTCAATAGGACGGATTCGCCCAGGAACTGGCCGACGAGCTGGCTCCGGAGCGAGCCGACGACCTTGCGGATGCCGACCTCGCGGGCCCGGCGGGCCGACCGGGCCGTGGCCAGGTTGACGAAATTGATGCCGGCGATGACCAGGATGAGGACCGCCACCAGGGTGAAGAGCCTGACGTAGGCGATGCTGCCGTTGGGCTGGTTCCCCGTGACGAGGTCCGAATGGAGGTGGATCCGGGTGACCGGCTCGAGCGTCCAGATCCACGGGATGTGCCTCCGCCCGCCCTCGAATTCGACCCGGTCGATCTCGACGAGCTTCTCCTCCATCTGGGCCCGGGTCACGCCCTTGGCCAGGAGGAGATAGGTGATGTGGTTGTTCGAGGTCCAGCCCGTGCTCGGCGTCGGGTAGAGGGTGGACAAGGAGACGAGCATCTCGAAGCGGAAATGGGTGTTCCGGGGGACATCGCGGATGACCCCCGTCACCCGATACAGCGTCCTCTGGCCTGTCACCTGGGCCTCGATCGTCTTGCCCAGAGGATCGTCCTGTCCGAAGACCTTGGCCGCCAGGGATTCGGAGAGGACGATGGCGTTGGGGTCGCGCAGGGCCGTCCGGGGATCGCCCTTCACCAGGGGGAACGAGAAGACGTCGAAGAACGAGGCGTCGGCCGCGAAGACCTCGGTCTCTTTCAGGGCCAGCTCGCCCTTCCTGAGGACGACGTCCCCGAGGGGGCCGGTGATCTGGGTCAGGGCCTCGACCTGGGGATACTTGTCGCGGATCGTCTTGGCCAGGATCCAGGGGGTCCCGAGCTGGTGGATCTTGGAGTCGCCCTTGTTCGACCAGTCGGCCGTGATCCTGTGGATCCGGTCGGCGTTCTCGTGGAAGCGGTCGTAACCGAGCTCGTCGACGACGTAGAGCATGACCAGGACGCTGGCCGCGATGCCCACGGCCAGGCCCAAGATATTGATGAAAGCGTAGCCCTTGTGCCGGGCCAGGTTGCGCAGGGCGATCGTCAGGTAGTTCTTGAGCATAGCGGCCTCCCTTAAAAAGAGAGACGGGATCCGCCCTTGATTGGTTGCCTAAATCGTGTCCCGTTTTATTCGTAGCGCAGGGAGTCGGCGGGATTCCGCCGGGCCGTCCTCCAGGCCTGCCCGCTGACCGTGATCA
>CAZFBC010000052.1:0-13553 GCA_964517245.1 uncultured Eubacteriales bacterium
TGGACTTCTGGCGGAGGAGCTTGGCGATGTGCAGGTTCTCCTCGTTGCGGATGCCCCCGTTGAACAGGGTCACGTCGATCTCGCCGTCGGCCATGGCCTCGACGTCCTTGTACTTCGTGTCCATGACGCACGGACAGAAGACGAGGTCCGCGGCGGCGTCGAAATCCAGGATCTTCTCCCGGATGTCCAGGAAGGCGATCTCGCACCCGCCGCAGCTGGCCGCCCAGTAGATCGCGAATTTCGGCTTAGGCATGGGTCATCCTTTCAAGGAATGTATGAATGGGATGATAGCCGGAGGAGAATGATCCGGGCCCCGAAACGCGGCCGGCAGGTTCGGTTTTGGCCTGTGATAAATGCTCATTCAAACATGAGGCGCCTGGTCGTTAATCAAGGTCCTCTACTATAATTTCATTGCGGCGGGCTTGTCAAGCGATACGGCGGGCGCGGAGGCGCCGCGCGCGCGGCCGGTCGATTGACACGGCGGAAGGCCTTTGCTATAAGGGTGGCGCCCGAACGACCGGGCGCCATGTCCGCGCGGAGGAGAGGGAGAGAGCGATGAAGATCCACGAGTATCAGGCCAAACAGATCCTGGCCAGGTTCGGCGTCCGCGTCCCGCGCGGCGAAGTCGCCGAGACGGCGGCCGCGGCGCGGACGATCGCCGAGCGGATCGGCCCGCGGGTCGTCGTCAAGGCCCAGATCCACGCCGGCGGCCGGGGCAAGGGCGGCGGCGTCAAGCTGGCCGCGACGCCGGCCGAGGCCGAGGCCCTGGCGGCCGGGATGATCGGCATGCAGCTCGTCACCCACCAGACCGGCCCGGAGGGCAAGCGGGTCAAGCGCGTCCTCGTCGAGGAGGCGCTCGACATCGCCCGCGAGCTCTACATCGGCATCGTCATCGACCGGGCCCGCGAGGCCGCGGTCCTCATGGCCTCGACCGAAGGAGGCGTCGAGATCGAGAAGGTCGCCGCCGAGAGCCCCGACCTCATCTTCAAGGAATACGTGGACCAGGCGACGGGCCTGCTGGGCTTCCAGGCCCGCAAGCTGGCCCTCAAGCTCGGCCTCGGGGGGGAGGCCTTCAAGCAGGGCCAGAAATTCATCGCCGCCCTCTACCGGGCGTTCCAGGGAACGGACGCCTCGATGGCCGAGATCAACCCGCTCCTCGTGACCAAGCAGGGCGACGTCCTGGCCCTCGACGCCAAGATGAACTTCGACGACAACGCCCTCGGCCGGCAGCCCGACATCCTGGCGATGCGCGACCTCGACGAGGAATCGCCCCTCGAGATCGAGGCCTCGAAGTACAACCTCAACTACATCAAGCTCGACGGCAACGTCGGCTGCATGGTCAACGGGGCCGGGCTGGCCATGGCGACGATGGACATCATCAAGTACGCCGGGGGCATGCCGGCCAACTTCCTCGACGTCGGCGGCGGGGTCACGGAAGAGGCCGTGACCAACGCCTTCCGCATCCTGGTCAGCGATCCCGACGTCAAGGGGGCCCTGATCAACATCTTCGGGGGGATCGTCCGCTGCGACATGATCGCGACGGGGGTCGTCAAGGCGGCCAAGGCCCTGGGCACGAAGATCCCGGTGGTCATCCGCCTCGAGGGGACCAACGTGGACCTGGGGAAGAAGATCCTGGCCGAGTCCGGCCTGGCCTTCTCGGCGGCCGACGGGATGAAGGAGGCCGCCGAGCGCATCGTCGGCCTGGTCAAGTGAGCTGAGCGGAGCCGAAGGAGCATCCCATGAGCATTCTACTCGACGAGAAAACACGGGTCGCCGTCCTGGGCATCACCGGCGGCGAAGGCACCTTTCACGCGCAGAAGATGATCGAATATGGGACGAAGGTCGTGGCCGGGATGACGCCGGGCAAGGGCGGGACGAAGCACCTGGGCGTCCCCGTCTTCGACACCGTGGCCGGGGCCGTGGAGGCCGAGGGGGCCGACGCGGCGGCGATCTTCGTGCCGCCCTTCGCCGCGGCCGACGCCATCATGGAGTGTGCCGAGGCGGGCCTCAGGCTCGTCGTCTGCATCACCGAGGGCATCCCGACGTTCGACATGATGAAGGTCAAGACCTACCTCCGCGGCCGGCCCACCGCCCTCATCGGCCCGAACACGCCGGGCATCATCTCGCCGGGCAAGGCCAAGATCGGGATCATGCCCGGCCCCATCCACAGGTCGGGCACGATCGGCATCATTTCCCGCTCCGGGACCCTGACCTACGAGGCCGTCCAGCAGGTCTCCCGGCAGGGCTACGGCCAGTCGACGGCGGTCGGCATCGGCGGCGACCCGATCGTCGGGCTGAAGTACATCGAGCTCCTGGAGCTGTTCAAGGACGACCCCGGGACCGAGGCCGTCATCATGATCGGCGAGATCGGCGGCACGGCCGAGGACGAGGCGGCGGCCTACATCAAGGCCTCGTTCCCCAAGCCCGTGGTCGGCTTCATCGCCGGCCAGACAGCCCCCCCGGGACGGCGCATGGGGCATGCCGGCGCGATCATCGCCGGCGGCAAGGGCACGGCCCAGGAAAAGATGGACGCCCTGCGGGACGCCGGCGTCAGCGTCGCCGTCAGCCCGGCCGACATCGGGCTCAGGCTGAGGGACGCGCTAGCCGGCCGCGCCTGATCCCCCCGGCGCGTCGTTCCCGGCTTCCAGGGCCTTGGCGACGAGGTTGCGGAGCGTCGTCGGGAGAAAGGGCTTGGGCAGGAAATCCATCGCCCCGAGCTGCATGGCCTGGAGCGTGTTCCTCATGGTCGGGTAGCCGGTGACCATGATGATGCGGGCCTTGGGATTGCTGGCCTTGATCGACCTGAGCAGGTCCATCCCGCTGAGCCCGGGCATCATGAGGTCGACGATCATGACATCGTAGGGCCGCTCGGCGTCCTTGCGGAGCGCCTCCTCGCCGCTCAGCGCCGTTTCGACGTCGCAATCCTCCCGGATGAGGACCTGGCGGATGCTCTTGCAGACCGTCGGCTCGTCGTCGACCACGAGAATCCTGTGCTTGGCCGGGCTCGTCATAACGGCGCCTCCTCGTTGCGTTTGTCGTCCCCCGGGTCGTCCAGGGGGATGCGGACCGTGAACACCGTGCCCTTCCCCACCTCGCTCCGGACCCGGATCGTCCCGCCGCGGCCGCGGATGATGCCGTAGCTCACGGACAGGCCCAGGCCCGTCCCGAAGCTCTTGGTGGTGAAGAACGGATCGAAGAGCCTGGGGATGTTCTCCCTGGCGATCCCCATGCCCGTATCGGTGAAGCTGATCTCGACGTGCGTGCCGTCGCGGCTCATGCGGCTGGCGACGGTGAGGGTCCCGCCGCCGGGCATGGCCTCGCAGGCGTTGATGGCCAGGTTGGAGAAGACCTGCTGGATCTTGTTCCGGTCGATCTCGATCGGCGGGAGCGAGCGGTCCAGGCCCTTTTCGATGGCGATGTTGCGCACCGAGGCCTGCTTTTCGAGGAGCAGGAGGGTGCGCTCGACGACGTCGTTGATGTCGGCCGGGGCCGCCTGCGAGGGGGTCTGGCGGGCGAACTCGAGCAGGCCCCGGACGATCCCGGCGCAGCGGGTCGTCTCGTCGGCGATGAGACCCAGGGTCTCCGCCTGGGCGGCGTCGCGGCCGGGCCGCTCGAGGAGGAGGTGGACGTTGAGCAGGATCGAGGTCAGGGGGTTGTTGATCTCGTGGGCGACGCCGGCCGCGATCTTGCCGAGCGAGGCCAGCTTCTCGGAGACGACGAGCTGGTCCTGGGTGTCGCGCAGCTCCCGGGTGCGCTCCTCGACGCGGCGCTCGAGCGTCCGGCCCCACTGGGTCAGGTCCTCGTGGGCCAGGCTGAGCTCGTCGGTCATGCGGTTGAAGGACCGGGCCAGCAGGCCGATCTCGTCCTGCCCCTGCAGGGCGACCCTGTGGCGGAGGTCGCCTTGGGCGATCTTGCCCGTCGCCTCGACCATGACGGCCAGGGGCCGGGTGATCCGGCCGGCCACGAAGGCCAGCAGGCCGAGGAGCAGGAGGGCGCACAGGCCCGCGATCCCGGCGAAGGTCGCCAGGACCCGGTTGCGCAGGTCGATGTAGGGCCTCTCCAGCATGCCGACGTAGAGCATGCCGATCGTCCTCCCGAAGGCGTCCTGGATCGGGCGGTAGGCCGTGATGTACCAGGCCGTCACGACGAAGGCCCGCCCGACGTAGGTCTCGCCCCGGTCGAGCACGGCCTCCTTGACCTCGCGCGAGACGCGCGTCCCGACCGCCCGGTTGCCCCGGTCGTCGAGGACGTTGGTGGCGATGCGCAGGTCGTCCTGGAAGACGGTCGCCGTCCCGATGTCGTGGCCCTTGTACTTCTCCCCCTTGAAGACGATCTCCTTGACCCGGTCGACAAGGTCGTAGTTGCGGTTGAAGAGCAGCCCCCCGTAGAGGACGCCGAGCAGGCCGCCCGCGTCGTCCACGACGGGCGCGGCGGCCGCGAGCATCATGCCCCGGTCCTCGTGGTATTCGGGCCGGACGGCCGCCATGGGCGTCGGGACGAACTGGAAGCGGGCCCGCTCGGCCAGGTCCTCCCCCTCGGCCAAAAGCTCGTCGCGGGAGACGATGCGGGTCCCGGCCGAAGCCTCCCCGCGCAGGGCCCGGGCGACGAAGGGGTCCCCGGCGACGTCGCCGCCGGCCGCGGCGCCGGAGCCGCGGGACCGGAGGACGACGCGGCCGGAGCCGTCCGCGAGGCTGAGGATGTCGAGGCCGAACGTGCGGCGGACGGCGTCGAGCCGGGCGGCCACGCTCTCGAAGCTCTCCCGCCGGAGGGCGGACCGGAGGAATTCCTGGGTCGCGCTCAGCCGGACCGTGTCCCTCAAGGCGTTGCCTCGCTCCTCGTAGACCGTCCAGGCCGAGGCCAGGTCGTGCCGGACCTTCGCCTCGGCGAGGGAGATGACGGTCCGATGCTGGATCCGCGTCCCGATGACGAACATCAGGACGCCGCCGAAGAGAATGATGGCCAGGAAGCTCAGGACGAGCTTGCTCCTCAAGGGCAGGTCGAGCATGCGCCGGACAATTCGTCGGATGGGCATCGGTCCGCCTCGGCCCACAATAGCACCGGCCTCGGAGCCCTGTCAATCCAAACCCGGCTTGACAACGCGGCGCGCCCTTAGATATAAGGAAAAAGAAATGAATCCTGTAGCGGAAAGGGAACATGCGCTCATGGACAAGACCGAGAGAATGAAGGACGGCACGGAAGTCGTGATCCGCAAGCTCGGGGTCGACGACATCGATAAGCTGATGGAGTTCTACGGCTCCCTGTCGGAGGACGACCGGAAGTACCTGAGGTTCGACGTCACGGACCGGAAGGCCGTGGCCAGACGGCTCCGGCGCGTCGACTCCGGCGAGGACATTCGCATCACGGCCGTCCACGGAGGCGTCGTCGTGGCCAGCGGCGCCCTGGAGCTCTCGGGAGAGGCTTGGAGCAGGCACCAGGGCGAGATCCGGGTGATCGTCTCCCGGCCGTTCCAGCAGAGGGGCCTGGGGACGATCATGATCCGGGAGCTCTACTTCATCGCGGTCCAGAACCAGATCACGACCATCGTGGCCCGCATGATGCGGCCCCAGGCCGGGGCCCAGAAGATCTTCCGGCGGCTCGGGTTCCGCGAGGCCTCCCTGCTCCCCGATTTCGTCTCGGACATCAAGGGCGCGCCCCAGGACCTCATCGTCATGACCTGCGACGTCAAGGACCTGTGGAAAGAGCTCGACCGCGCGTTCAGCGAATCCGACTGGCAGCGCTGCCGCGATTGACGCCGGGAAGTCGTTGACAAGGCTTCCCCTTTTTCTGTAAGTTACTCCCATTATGGAGGAGAAACGCCAGGACGAGCACCGCCCGGCCGTCCGGAAGATCGTCCGGAAATATGGCGGCGAGCGGCGGGCGGTCATCCTCATCCTCCAGGACCTCCAGGAGCGGTTCGGCTGGCTTTCCCCGGAAACGCTCGAGGCGGCGGCGCGGGAGCTCGGGATCTCTCCGGCGCACGTCTACAGCGTGGCGACCTTCTACAAGTCGTTCAGCCTGGCGCCGCGCGGCCGGCACCTGTGCACGGTCTGCATGGGCACGGCCTGCCATGTCCGCGGCGGGGCGGCCATCCTCGAGCGCTTCGAGCGCAAGCTCGGCATCCTGGCCGGCCAGACGTCGGCCGACCGCGAATACACCCTGGAACGCGTGAACTGCCTCGGGGCCTGCGCCCTGGCTCCCCTGGCCGTCGTCGACGGCCGCTACCACGGGCAGATGACCGAGCCCAAGGCCGACCAGGTCCTCGAGTCCATCAAGGGGCCCGTGGAATAGCCATGGCGACCTACCGGACCCACCTTCTCGTCTGCGCCGGGACGGGCTGCGTCTCCTGCGGCTCTTTCGCCGTCAAGGAGGCCCTGGAGCGCGAGGTCGCCCGCCGCGGCCTCCAGGACGAGGTCCTCGTCGTCGCCACCGGCTGCAACGGCTTCTGCGAGAGGGGCCCGATCCTCATGGTCCACCCCGAGGGCATCTTCTACCAGCGCCTCGCCGTCGAGGACGTGCCCCACCTCGTCGAGGAGCACCTCGTCAAGGGACGGCCGGTCCAAAAGTTCATGTACGTTCCTCCGGCCGCCGAAGCGCCGGTCCCCCGGATGGCCGACATCGAGTTCTTCAAGCACCAGCGGCTCATCGTCCTGCGCAACCGCGGCCGCATCGACCCGGAAAAGATCGAGGAGTACATCGCCTACGAGGGCTATGAGGGCGCGGCCAAGGCCCTGGGCAGAATGGCCCCCGAAGAGATCGTCGCCGAGGTGAGCGCGGCGGGGCTGCGGGGACGCGGCGGCGCCGGCTTCCCGACGGGCCGGAAGTGGGACCTCTGCCGGCGGCAGCCGGCCTCGCCCAAGTACCTCATCTGCAACGGCGACGAGGGCGACCCCGGCGCGTTCATGGACCGCTCCGTGCTCGAGGCCGACCCCCACGCGGTCCTGGAGGGGATGATCATCGGCGCCAAGGCCATCGGCGCGGCCCGGGGGTTCATCTACATCCGCGACGAATACCCCCTGGCCGTCCAGCGCGTGGGCATCGCCCTGGCCCAGGCCCGGGAGATGGGCCTCCTCGGCCGCGACATCCTCGGCACGGGCTTCGATTTCGACCTCGAGATCGTCCGCGGCGCGGGCGCGTTCGTCTCGGGCGAGGAAACGGCCCTCATCGCCTCGATCGAGGGCCAGCGGGCCTACCCGCGGCAGAGGCCGCCCTACCCCGCCGAGCACGGGCTCTGGGGACAGCCGACCGTCATCAACAACGTCGAGACCTGGGCCAACGTCCCGTCCATCGTCCGGCGCGGCGCCGCCTGGTTCGGCGGCCTCGGGACCGAGACGAGCAAGGGCACGAAGATCTTTTCGCTCGTCGGCAAGATCAACAACACGGGGCTCGTCGAAGTCCCCATGGGCATCCGCCTGCGGGACATCATCTACGCCGTCGGCGGCGGCATCCCCAAGGGCCGCGAGTTCAAGGCCGTCCAGATCGGCGGCCCTTCGGGAGGCTGCATCCCCAAGGAGCTGCTCGACCTGCCCATCGACTACGAGAGCCTGACCCGGGCCGGGGCCATGATGGGCTCGGGCGGCATGATCGTCATGGACGAGGACACCTGCATGGTGGACATCGCCCTCTACTTCCTGCGCTTCACCCAGGAGGAGTCCTGCGGCAAGTGCTCGCCCTGCCGCATCGGCACGCGCCAGATGGCCGAGATCCTGGCCCGGATCACGGACGGCCGGGGGACCCTCGACGACGTCGCCAAGCTCGAGGCGCTGGCCTCGACGGTCAAGCGGGGCGCCCTCTGCGGCCTGGGCCAAACGGCCCCCAACCCCGTGCTCTCCACCCTGCGCTATTTCCGGGACGAGTACCTGGCCCACATCGTCGACCGGGCCTGCCCGGCGCTCGTCTGCAAGAGCCTGGTCGCGTACTACATCGAGCCCGAGAAGTGCGTCGGCTGTCTCCTCTGCCTGAAGAGCTGCCCCGTCAACGCCATCGCCGGGGAGCGGAAGAAGGTCCACGTCATCGACCAGGCGGCCTGCATCAAGTGCGGGGCCTGTTTCAACGTCTGCCCGGCCAAGGTCCAGGCCGTATCGAAGTACACGGGAGAGAAGGGGCGGGCCATCGCATGAACCTGACCATCGACGGCCGGGCCATCACGGTGGAGGGCCGTCCCACGCTGCTCGAAGCCGCCCGGGCCAGCGGCATCTTCGTCCCGTCGCTCTGCGACCACCCGGGGCTCGATCCATATGCCGCCTGCCGCCTCTGCCTGGTCGAGGTCAAGGGCCGGAAGGGCCTCGTCCCGGCCTGCAGCACGGCGGCCGAGGAGGGCATGGAGGTCGTCGTCTCGAGCCCCGATCTCCAGGCCCTGAGGAAGGGCATCCTCGAGCTCATCCTGGCCGAGCACCCCCATGCGTGCCTGATCTGCGACGAAAAGCCTTCCTGCGACGACCTCAAGTCGACCATCCGCAAGACGGGCGAGGTGACGGGCTGCGTCCTCTGCCCGGCCAACGGCCGGTGCGAGCTCCAGCGGGTGGTCGACGCGATGGGCCTCGCCCTCGTCCCCTACCCCAGCCGCCGCCGCCCCGGCGAGGTGCGCCGGGACGACCCGTTCATCGACCGCGACAACAGCCTCTGCATCCTCTGCGGCCGGTGCGTCCGGGTCTGCCAGGAAGTGCGCGGCGCGTCCGTTCTCACCTTCGTCTCCCGCGGTTCCGAGACCGTCATCGGCACGGCCCTCGACCGCCGCCTTCTCGAATCGGGATGCCGGTTCTGCGGCGCCTGCGTCGACGTCTGCCCGACCGGGTCGCTCACGGAACGGGCTTCCCGCTACGACGGGCCGGCCGAGGCCGAGTCGAAGAGCGTCTGCCCCCTCTGCGGGCAGGGCTGCGCCCTGATCGTCAAGACCCGGGCGGGCCGGATGGCGGGGTCCTCGCCCGATCCGGACGGCTCCGTCAACCGCGGCCAGGCCTGCGTCAAGGGCCGGTTCCTGGCGAGGACCGTGCTCGACCACCCCCGGAGGATCCTCAGGCCCCTGGTCCGCGAGAGCGGCTCGCTTCACGAGGCGTCCTGGGAGGAAGCCCTGGCCCTGGCCGCTTCGCGGCTGGGCGCGCTCCCTCCCCGCGGGGTCTCCTTCGCCGGGTCGGCCCAGAGCTCGTGCGAGGACCTGTTCGTCCTCCTCGATCTCGCCAGCGCCATCGGCGCGCCGACCGTGGCGGGGCCCTGGTCCCGGTCCGCCGCGGCCGGCCTGAGGGAGCTCGGCCGGTCCGCCGGACGGGCCCTCCACTTGAATTTCCGCATGTCCGACATCGACGCGGCCGGGACGATCGTCGTCGTCGGGGAGGACCTCGAGGCGACCCAGCCCATCGTCGGGCTTCACGTCCACAGGGCCGCCGTCCGGGGCGCGTCCGTGATCGCGGTCGACACGGCCAAGCGGCTGGCCAAGCTCCCGGCCCTCTTGAGCCCCTCCAAGCCTCCCCTCGTCCTCGTCGGACCGGACCTCTTCGAGGCCAAGGACGGGCTCGCCCGCCTGGCGGAGGTCTGGAGCGCCGCGGCGGCCGCGGGCGGCCGGCTCATCGCCCTCGACCGGGAAGCCAACGTCCGCGGCGGGCTGGCCGTCGCCGAGGCCTTCACGGCCCGGCCCGCGCAGAGGTCCACCCGGGCCCTCTACATCGCCGGGCCCCATCCGGCGCTCAAGCCCGGCCAGGCGGACTTCGTGGTCGTCCAGGCCTGCTACGAAGACGGGACGACGGCCCAGGCGGACGTCGTCCTCCCCGAAACGACCTCGTTCGAGTCGGAGGGGACGTTCGTCAACATCGAGGGCCGCATCCAGGTCTCCGCCGCGGCCGTCTCCCCCCGCGGCGAGGCCCGGCCCGGCTGGCGGATCCTGGCGGACCTGGCCGGGAGGCTCGGGGCCCCGGGGTTCGGGTACGGGTCGGCGGCCGAGGTCCGCGCCGCGCTGGCCTCGAGGGTGCCCGCGTTCCGGGCCATGGCTTCCGCCGCCTCCGGCGGCGAGGCCTTCCTGGCCGAGGAGCCGGCCGCGGCCGGAACGGCCGTCGACTTGGCCGCCCTCGAGGGCCGGGCCCGCCGGAGGGCCCGGGTCGCGCCGCGCGATCCGGACGACTACAAGGGCTTGAGCCTGGCCCTGGAGAGCAAGGGCCTGAAGCTCGTGCGAGGACGATGATGCCCAGGATCCTGACCCGAGAGCGCCTCGTGCCCAACGTGCACCTCCTCGAGGTCCACGCCCCGGAGGTGGCCGGGAAGTGCCGGCCGGGACAGTTCGTCATCGTCATGCCCGACGAGAAGGGCGAGCGCATCCCGCTTTCGATCGCCGACTGGGACGCCGGGCGCGGCTCGGTCACGGCCGTCTTCCTGCTCGTCGGGACGTCGACCCGCAAGCTCGCCGCCCTCAAGGCCGGCGACGAGATCCCGGTCTTCGTCGGCCCCCTCGGCCGGCCCTCCGAGATCGGCGCGTTCGGGACGGTCGTCCTGGTCGCCGGGTGCTTCGGCATCGGCGCGCTCTGGCCGACCGCCCGGGCCCTCAAGGCCGCGGGCAACCGGGTCGTCGCCCTGATCGACGCCAAGGCGGAACACCTCGCCTACTGGAAGGACCGTTACCGCTCGGTCTGCGACCGGGTCCTCTTCTCGTCGCGCGACCACGCCCTGGGCTCCGAGGGCTTCGCCCCCCGGCCGCTGGAGAAGCTGCTCGAGGCCGAGGCGCCCGTGGCCCGGGTGATCGCGGTCGGATGCACCTACCTCATGTACGCCTCCGCCCAGGCGACCAGGCCCTCGGGCGTCAAGACGGTCGTCAGCCTGAACCCGATCATGGTCGACGGCACGGGCATGTGCGGCGCCTGCCGCTGCACGGCCGAGGGCAAGACGAAGTTCGCCTGCGTCGACGGGCCCGATTTCGACGGCCACCAGGTGGACTGGGACGAGCTGTTCATGCGACGGAGGTCCTATTTCGACGACGAGATCCGGTCGCTCTGCCGCTACGAGGAGACCGAACTCCCCTAGGACGAGGGACGGAGAGACATGGCCGAGGACAAGAAGGAGCTGACCCCGAACCTCAAGGCGAAGCTGAGGGCCGGGTTCGACGAGGACTGGCGGAAGGACCTGCGCAAGTCCGTCCCGGTCAAGGAGCGGATGGCCGGCGGCCGCCAGAAGATGCCGGAGCGTCCGGCCGATCGGCGGAACAGGGACTTCGGCGAGGTCAACATCGGCCTGACGCCGGAGATGGCCCAGGCCGAGGCGAGGCGCTGTCTCGACTGCGCCAATCCCCAGTGCGTCCTGGGCTGCCCGGTCTCGATCGACATCCCGGGTTTCGTCAAGCTCATCGAGAAGGGCGAGTTCCTGGCCGCGGCCTGGAAGCTCAAGGAGACCAACTCCCTGCCCGCCATCTGCGGACGGGTCTGCCCCCAGGAGACCCAGTGCGAAGAGCTCTGCACCGTGAAGAAGGCGTCCGGCGTCGCCGTGGCCATCGGGAACCTGGAGCGCTTCGCCTCGGATTTCGAGCGCCTGAGCGGCTCGATGAGGGTCCCGCCCCTCCCGCCGCCGTCCGGCCGGAAGGCGGCCGTCATCGGGGCCGGCCCGGCCGGCCTGACCGTGGCCGGCGACCTGGCCAAGCTCGGCCACAAGGTCACGATCTTCGAGGCCCTGCACGAGGCGGGCGGCGTCCTCATCTACGGCATCCCGGAGTTCCGCCTGCCCAAGGCCATCCTCAAGGCCGAGGTCGACTACCTCAAGCGCCTCGGCGTCGAGGTGCGGACGAGCTTCGTCGTCGGCATGACGGCGACCATCGACGACCTCAAGGCCGAGGGCTACGAGGCCTTCTTCGTCGGCTCGGGCGCCGGCCTGCCCAACTTCATGAAGATCCCCGGCGAGAACCTCGTCGGCGTCTATTCGGCCAACGAGTACCTGACCCGGGTCAACCTCATGCGGGCCTACGATTTCCCGGACCACGACACGCCGGTCTTCCGGGCCAGGACCGCCGCCGTCATCGGCGGGGGGAACGTGGCCATGGATTCGGTCCGGACGGCCAAGCGCCTGGGCGCCGAGCGCGCCGTCATCATCTACCGGCGGTCGCGGACCGAGATGCCCGCCCGGAACGAGGAGATCCACCACGCCGAGGAGGAGGGCATCGAATTCCAGCTCCTGACGACGCCCATCCGTTACATGGGCGACAAGAACGGCCGGGTCCGGGCCATGGAGTGCCAGAAGATGGGCCTCGGCGAGCCGGACGCCTCGGGCCGGCGCCGACCCGTCCCGATCGAGGGCTCGGAGTACACGGTTGAGGTCTTACTGGTCGTCTGCGCCATCGGTAAGAGCCCGAACCCCCTGATCCCCCAGACGACGCCCGGGCTGAAGATGGGCAAGTGGGGGAACATCGAGGTCGACTGGGCGACCATGGCGACCAGCCTGCCGGGCGTCTACGCGGGAGGCGACATCGTCCGGGGCGGGGCGACGGTCATCCTGGCCATGGGCGACGCCAGGGTCGCCGCGGCCGAAATGGACAGACACCTCCGCCGCTAGGGCCGGAGGGAGGAGGGAACATGGTCGACGCGAAATTGCTGGCCGGGCTGGAGCTTTTCGAAGGCCTGCCGCAGCGCGGCCTCGACGCGGTCGCGGCCCTGGCCGAGGAGCGCCGGTACGCGCCCGGCACGGTCATCTTCTCGCCGGAGCGGTCGTCGGAATGGGCCTTCCTTCTTCTCGACGGCTCGGTCCGCCTGTCCGTCCACGCCTCCTCGCTCCCGGAGCCGTTCACCCTGGCCGTCCTCGAGACCCACGGGCAGGCGTTCGGCTTTTCCACGGTCGTCGGCCAGGGGCACCACAACAGCTCGGCCGAGGCCGTCACGGAGGTCAAGGCCGTGGCTATCCACGGGCCCAGGCTCCTGGCCTGCCTCGAGAAGGACCCGGAAGTCGGCTTTCTCGTGATGAGGCGCCTGGCCAAGGCCATCAGCCGCCGGCTGGCGACCATGAGGCGCCTGCTGCTCGCGACCGTCGTCGATTACGAGACGCCGGCCAGCACCATACCCGAAAACTAGACCCGAGAGGAGAGCCCCATGACCATCGAAGAGGCCATCAAGACGGCCATTCAGTACGAGAAAAAAGTCGTCCAGGTGTATGAAGAGGCCGCCCGCGCGAGCGAGGACGAGGTCGGCCGGAAGATCTTTTCCGCCTTCATCAAGGAGGAGGAGCAGCACGTCGTCTATCTGGTCGACCGGCTGAACGAATGGAAGGCGACCGGGAAGGTGACGGCCGCGTCGCTCGGCACGGTCGTCCCGTCGCGCCAGCGCATCGACGAGGGCATCCAGACCCTGCAGAGCCGGGTCAAGAGAGCGGCCCCCGAGACGGAGACGCGCCTCCTCAAGCGGGCCCTCGACATCGAGATCGAGACCAGCGCCTTCTACGCCCGCGTCGTCAAGGAGCTCCCGCCGGACGGCCGGGCGCTGTTCGAGCGGTTCGTCGAGATCGAGCAGGGCCACCAGGCCATCGTCCAGGCCGAGATGAACGCCCTGGCCGGCAACGGCTACTGGTTCGACGTCCCCGAGATCACCATGGAGGGCTGA
>CAZFBC010000053.1:0-13440 GCA_964517245.1 uncultured Eubacteriales bacterium
CCGGCGGCGGCTGGATCCCCACGATGGCCGGCTGGCACCGCATCTGGCTCCACCTCAACGATCCCCTGATCACCCTCGAGGGCTCGATCGTCAACAACGACGAGCACTACATCATGACCTCCGGGTACATGGCCGAGCCCCTCAGCCAGAACAAGCTGGACCTTGTCGGCATCGACGGCGACAGCACGTTCATCGACGTCTACGTCTTCCCGCCGAGCGGCCGGAGGGTCAAGTAAGTCACGCTTAGACTGTTCTGATCTGTAATTTTCGGGGGCGGCCCTGACGGGCCGCCCCCTTTTTTATCTTTTCTGCTATCATGGACCGGACATGAACCTGCGCAGAGGCCGCCCGGAGGACATCACCCACGCCGTCGAGCTGGCCCGACGGCTCGGGCTCGACTATCCCGGGCTGGAGGCCGACATCCTCTGGGTCGCCGCCGAAGGCGCCGCGGTCGTCGGCCTGGTCGCCCTCAAGCGGCACCCCGACTGCGTCGAGCTCTGCGCCCTCGGGGTCGAACCGGCCCGCCGCGGGAAGGGTATCGCCAGGGCCCTCGTCGAGGCCCTGATGGCCGAGGCGCCGGGCGAGGTCCACCTGGCCACCGTCATTCCTGCCTTCTTCGAGACATGCGGCTTCAATCCGGCTTCCATCGTCCCCGCGACCTTCCCGGCCCGTCGCGGCACGGCCTGGTGCGAGGGCTGCCGCAAGGACCTCTGCACCGTCATGGCGAGGCCGAAGCGTTGAGCCCGCCCCGCTACCCCGACTTCAAGCCCGTCGGCCTCGAGGACCAATCGGTCTTCCTCGCATACCTCGACCGCTCGCCTTTCTCCGTCTGCGAGACAAATTTCGCCAACATCTTCATCTGGAAGGACTCGGAGCGCCCGCGCTGGACACTCGCCGGCGACGCGCTCTGCGTCCTCGTCGAGCCCGACTTCGAGGCGCCCTACGCGCTCCCGCCCGTCGGCGGCGGCGCCCGCGCCCGCGAGGCCGTCGAGGCCTGCCTGCGCCACGTCCCGCGCCTGTCGCGCGTCCCCGAGGAGTTCGTCCGGGCCCACGGCGCCGGCCTGCGGGCCGTCGAGGACCCGGCCAACTTCGACTACGTCTACCGCGTCGAGGACCTCGTCGGCCTCAAAGGCAAGAAGTACGACGGCAAGCGCAACCGCATCCGCAAGTTCGAGTCGGCCTGCGCCCACGACTACGTCCCGCTCACCCGGGCCGACGTCCCCGGCTGCCTGCGCCTGCTCGAGGACTGGTTCGAGGCCAAGAGCAACGACGACCCCTACATGCGGGCCGAGCGGAAGGCCATCGTCCGGGCGCTCGAGTCGTTCGAGGCCCTCGGCCTCAAGGGGGGGACGGTCAAGGTCGGCGGCCGGGTCGAGGCCTTCACCCTGGGCGGGCGCCTGACCGCCGACACCGCCTTCATCCCCATCGAGATCGCCAACCCGGGCCTGGTCGGCCTGGCCCAGTGGATCAACCGCGAGTTCGTCCGCCGCGAATGGGCGGACTTCCGGCTCGTCAACAGGGAGCAGGACATGGGGGTGCCCGGTTTGAGGACGGCCAAGCTGTCCTACCAGCCGGCCGGGCTGGTCAAAAAATACGACCTCTTCCCGGCGGACTAGGGCGGGCCCTTCCGGCCCGCGTCGCCGGCCCGCCGCCCCTTGCCTGTCGCCCGGGATTCCGTTATCCTAGAGGCCCGGCATCATGTCATAAGGATCGAGGAGCGCTCATATGGTTGACCAGCCGAAGACCATCAGGCTCGACCAGATCGGGGAGGTCATCTCCCGGGAGTTCAAGGACAAGGACGTCATCACCTGCTACCTGGGGTCCAACGCGGCGACGCCCACGGCCGTCATCGAGTCCCTGACCGCGGCCATCAAGGCCGGGACGCCGCGCCTGCCGTTCATCCGCATGGTCCACATCCTGCTCCAGGGGCCCGTGCCCTACGTCGAGGAGGGGCTCCAGGACCGGATCATGGCCTATTCCATCTTCTCCGCCGGCGCCGTGCGGAAGGCGGCCAACGAGGGCAACGCCTACTACCTGCCGTGCACCCTGGCCAACATCGACAGCCTCATCGGCAAGGGCCGGGAATTCGCCCCGGACCTGGCCATCTTCAAGGTCCGGCCCCACGAGATCACCGGCGAGTACAGCCTGGGCCTCTCGGTCGAGGCCATGCACACGGCCATCGACCAGGCCCGCTGCGTCATCGCCGAGCTCGACTTCAGCATGCCCTTCACCGAGGGCCAGGCCATCGTCGATTCCCAGTCGATCGACTACCTCGTCGACGACGACGACGTCAAGCCCGTCTACGCCTTCCCCGGCCCGGATTTCGACAACCTCCCGCCCGAGGAGTCGAGGATCGGCGAGATCATCACCGAGCACTTCATCCGCGACGGCGTGACCATCCAGGCGGGCATCGGCCAGATCCCCGACGCCGTCGTGGGCACGATCCGGCGGGCCGGCTACCGGGACCTCGGCGTCCAGACCGAGCTCTACGGCGACGGCCTGATGCTCCTCCAGAAGTCGGGCATCGTCACCAACCGGAAGAAGAAACAGCACCAGGGCTACAGCACGACCTCCCTCATCATGGGCTCGCAGGAGCTCTACGAGTTCGTCCACATGCGGGCCGGCGTCCAGATGCGGCCGTGCGCCATCACCAACGCCGCCCACGTCGTCCGCGTCAACGCCCCGTTCATCTCGGTCAACACGGCCATGGGCGTGGACCTCTTCGGCAACGTCTGGGCCGACTACATCGACGCCCGCCGCTACTACAGCGGCGTCGGCGGCCAGCCGGACTTCGTCCGGGCCCTGAACGACCCCGCCTACGGCGTCCCCATCATCGCCTTCAAGAGCAGCACCGACAAGGGCGAGTCGAAGATCGCCAAGGTCCATCCCCCGGGGGTCAGCCTGACCGCCTCGGCCTACGACCCGGTCGTCATCGTGACGGAATACGGGGCGGCCGACCTGAGGGGATTGACGGCGGGGGAGAAGGCCCTGGCCATCGCCAGCATCGCCCACCCCAAGTTCCGGGACGCCTATCTCAGGGAGCTCGCCGACGACCCCATGTTCACCAAGCCCATCGGCTTCACGCTCGGGAAGAAGCCGCGCGGCTTCATCCCCTACACGGGCAAGATCAAGGTCGACTAGGGCTATTTCAGGAAGACCCGTTCCGGGTCGACGACGTCCCGCAGGATGCGCAGCTCCTCGCCGGTCGGCACCGCCGTCTCGCGGGCCCCGGCGACGTCGAGAGCGAACTCCGTCTCGGCGGCCACGGCCCCGGGCGTGAGCCCCGGGTGGAAGCTCTCCAGGTAGGGCTGTTTCGTGTCGGCGCGGAAGCGGATGACCCCCATGGTCGTGACGATGACGTCCGGCCCGCCGCGGACGAGGCCGGCCGCGCGCCGGCTGGCCCCGCCCTCGAGCCAGCCCGGGCTGGTCACGTAATCGACCTTCTCGGGGAAGCGGCGCTTCTCGTGCTTGGCGATGATGATCGTCCGCTTGGCCAGGCAGGCGATGTCGCAGGCCCCGCCGCTTCCCGAGAAACGGACCTTCGGGCGGCGCGGGTCGGCCCCGATCGAGGTGCTGTTGATGTTGCCGTGGCGGTCGACCTGGGCCCCGCTGAGGAAGCCGACGTCGACGCGCCCCGCCTGCAGGACGAAGGTGAAGACCTCGTTGAGGCCGGCGGCCGAGGCCGCGCCGCGCATGGCCCGCGGGTCCCCCACCGACATCGGCAGGTGGGCCAGGCGGCTGGCGACCGTCCCCGCCTCGAAGATGATGATGCATCCCGGGGCGTGGGTCTTCTGGGCCAGCATGACGCCGAGCATGGGCAGGCCCGTGCCCGCGAACACGACCTCGCCGTCGGCGACCTCGCGGGCGGCGACGACCGTCATCAGCTCCATCAGGGAATAGTCCGGCGCTGCCATGGTCCTCACAACCTCCTCTTGAGGTCCGGGCTGTAGCCGTATTCGGGCGAGGCCCTGAGTCCCTCCAGCCGGGCGGCCCCGCCCACGGCCTCGAGATAGGCCGCGTGGTCCCGGGTCCCGGTGACGTACTTTTCGAGATATCGCCCGTAGGCGGCGTCGTCCCTCGCGCTGTCGTGGTAGTCCTTGAGCTGGACGGGGTCGTAGTCGTAGTAATTGTAGACCGCGTAAGGGTGGGCGCCGAAGGGGACGTGGCAGACGTGCTTGACGGCGAAGAAGGGGATGGGGTTGAGCTCCGGCGTCCGGCGCAGGTCGTCCTCTCCGACGATCTCCTCGGCCGTGACGATCACGGTGTCGGCCGCGAGGGCCTGCTGGTTGTCGGCGTAGCTCTGCCCCTCGATGCGGACCAGGCCGCCGGCCGTGGCCTTCTGGACGTGGAGGACGGCGAACTCCGTGCGGATGGCCGGCACCAGGACGACCCGGTCGGCCGGGTCGAAGGGGGAGTCCATGACGTGGAGCTTCTTTCTCGAGGTGCGCGGGTCGGCCGCCCTCGCTTCGGGGGCCAGAGCGTCGCGGGCGGCGACGTCGCTGCCGAGGAGGCTGCGGACGGGCATGAAGGGGATGCCCATGGCCCCGGCCGTGAACCGGGCGACCATGGAGAAGTTGCTGTAGTCCTCCCACTCGATCTCGCCCCGCTCGACGGCCCGGCGCCAGCGCGGGCCGACCGTGTTGAAGGCCTCGTCGGCCTCGTAGGCGAGCTCGACCCGCTTGACGCAGCCGGCCCCGATGAGGATGTCCCAGTCGCCGCCCGGCGAATGACCGAAGAGATAGAGGTTCCGCCTCTTCAGGCGGATGAGCTCGTGGACGAAGGCCATCGGATGGCGCTGGGTGGTGAAGCCGCCGATCGAGAGCGTCGCCCCGTCGGGGACGAGGGCCGCCGCCTCCCGGAGTCCGATCATTTTTCCCGGCATCCCCTGCCTCCTTGTCCTCCTTCTATAGCGCAGGCCAGGGGAAAAATCAATCGGGAATTCCTCATCCCGGTTGACTTCCTCCCCGAGGTACGCTATAGAAGGGACGGGCCACGATATCGTTCGCGGTTTATTTTTTTTTCGGCCTGATGCACTGATCTTATTTCGCGAGGGCGGGGTCCGCCGCGCTTCAATAAGGAGGTCGGATGGCTGGAATCATCGGCTACGGGGCCTACATCCCGCGCAACCGCATCCGCGTCGAGGAGATCGCCAAGGTCTGGGGGGCCGACGCGCCGAGCTACAAGAAAGGGCTGATGCTCGAGGAGAAGTCCGTCCCCTCTCCCGACCAGGACACCATCACCATGGCCGTCGAGGGGTCGAAACGCGCCCTCCGGCGGGCCGGCATCGACCCGCGCGAGATCGGGGCCGTCTACGTCGGCTCGGAATCGCACCCCTACGCCGTCAAGCCCAGCGGGACGGTCCTGGCCGAGGCCCTGGGCGCGACCCCGGCCGTGCACACGGCCGACCTCGAGTTCGCCTGCAAGGCGGGCACGGAGGGCATGTTCGTCGCCCTCAACCTGGTCCGCTCCGGGGCGGTCAAGTACGCCCTGGCCGTCGGGGCCGACACCTCGCAGGGCGCGCCCGGCGACGCCCTCGAGTACTCCGCCGCGGCGGGCGCGGCGGCGTTCCTGTTCGGGAAGGAACGGCTCGTGGCCGAGATCCTCGAGACCTTCTCGTACACGACCGACATGCCGGACTTCTGGCGCCGGGAGTACATGTACTATCCCCAGCACGGCGGGCGGTTCACGGGCGACCCGGCCTACTTCGCCCACGTCACGGGCTCGGCCCGGGGCATCCTGGCCAAGGCCGGCCTGAAGGCGGCCGACTTCAAGTACGTCATCTTCCATCAGCCCAACGGCAAGTTCCCGCTGCGCGCCGGGGAGATGCTGGGATTCTCCAGGAAGCAGATCGAGCCCGGCTGGCTCGTCAACAAGCTCGGGAACACCTACTCCGGCTCTTCGCCGCTGGGGCTCACGGCGACGCTGGACGTCGCCGCGGCGGGCGACCTCGTCCTCCTCGTCTCCTACGGTTCGGGCGCGGGCAGCGACTCGTTCGTCATCCGCGTGACCGACCGCATCGACGAGGTGCGGGACCTGGCCCCGCGGACGCGGACGCTCCTCGATACGAACAAGGTCTACCTCGAATACGGCGCCTACGCCAAGTACCGGCACAAGATCCGGAAGGCGGAATAGGAGAGGGCCATGAGAGACGTGAGCATCATCGGCGTCGGCATGACCAAGTGGGGCGAGCTCTGGGACAAGTCGCTCCGGACGATCTTCACCGAGACCGCCCTCCTGGCCATCGAGGACGCGGGCGTGGAGAAGATCGACTCCCTCATCGTCGGCTGCATGTCCTCGGGCCTATTCGTCGGGCAGGAGCACCTGTCGTCGCTCCTCGCGGACGACCTCGGCCGGACCCCGGTCCCCGCGGCCCGGGTCGAATCCGCCTGCGCGTCGGGCGGCCTGGCCCTGCGGCAGGGCTTCGCCGAGGTCGCCTCGGGGATGAGCGACGTCGTCCTCGTCGGCGGCGTCGAGAAGATGACCGACGTCACCGGGTGCGAGGCGACCTACGCCCTGGGCACGGCGGCCGACCAGGAGTACGAGGGCTTCCACGGCCTGACCTTTCCCGGGCTCTACGCCATGATGGCGGTCGCCCACATGCACCGCTACGGGACGACCCGGGAACAGCTGGCCATGGTCGCGGTCAAGAACCACGACAACGGCTCGCGCAACCCGCTGGCCCAGTTCCCCTTCAAGATCACGGTGGAGGCCGTCCTCAACTCCGTCCTCGTCGCCGACCCCTTGAGGATCCTCGACTGCTCGCCGATCACCGACGGGGCGGCGGCGCTCGTCCTCTGCCCGGCCGACATGGCCCGGGCGATGAAGAAGCCCGCCGTCCGGATCGCCGGGTGCGGCCAGGCCACCGACTCGATCGCCCTCAGCTCGCGGAAGGACATCGCCTGGCTCGAATCCACCCACGTCGCGGCCGGGAAGGCCCTGGCCATGGCCGGCCGCAAGATCGGGGACGTCGACCTCTTCGAGGTCCACGACTGCTTCACCATCGCCGAGATCATGGTCACCGAGGCCCTCGGCCTCGTCGAGAAGGGGAAGGGCGGCCGGGCCGTCGAGGACGGGCTGACGGCCCGCGACGGCAAATTCCCGGTCAACCCGAGCGGCGGCCTCAAGGCCAAGGGGCATCCGGTCGGCGCGACCGGCGTCGCCCAGGCCGTCGAGATCGTCAAGCAGCTCCGCGGCCAGGCGGGCGACCGCCAGGTCAAGAACGCCAGGTGCGGCCTGGCCCAGAACATGGGCGGCACGGGCGGCAGCTCGGTCGTCCACGTCTTCGAGGCGGATTAGGAGGAGACGATGCCGACACCATCGCGAAATTGGCGTGAGATCCCCCAGAGATACCGTCTCGAGGCCGGGAAGTGCAAGGCCTGCGGCTTCATCGCCTTCCCGCCCCGCGTCGTGTGCCCGAAGTGCGGGGCCCGCGAATTCGTCCCGGTCAAGCTGGCCGAGGCCGGCCAGATCCTGACCCACACGATCATCCGCGTTCCCCCGGAGCCCTTCGAGGACCAGTCCCCCTACGCCGTCGGGATCGCCGAGCTCGACGACGGGGTCCGGCTGACGGCCCAGGTCGTCGACTGCGACTTCGCCGACCTCAAGGTCGGGATGCGGGTCCGGCTGGAGTTCCGCAAGCTTTCCGAGGACGGGGCGGCCGGCGTCATCTCCTACGGTTACAAGTTCGTCCCGGAATAGGCCATGTTCAGGATCGAGTCCAAGGTCGACACGCGGAGCCCCGACTACCTGCGCAACTTCGAGGAGATGGGCCGCGTCGTCGCCGAGTACAAGGGGCGGCTGGCCGCGGTCCGGGAAGGAGGGCCGGCCAGGAACCGCGAGCTCCACAGATCGCGGGGCAAGCTCCTCGTCCGGGAGCGGCTGGACAGGCTCTTCGACCCGAGGACGCCCTTCCTCGAGCTCAGCCCCCTGGCCGCCTGCGGTCAGTACGACGACGAAGCTCCGGGAGCCGGGATGGTGACGGGCATCGGCGTCGTCCACGGCCGGGAGGTCCTCGTCGTCGCCAACGACGCCACGGTCAAGGGCGGGACCTATTTCCCGATGACCATCAAGAAGCACGTCCGGGCCCAGGAAGTGGCCCTGGAGAACCGCCTGCCCTGCGTCTACCTCGTCGACTCGGGCGGCATCTTCCTGCCCCACCAGTCGGGGACCTTCCCCGATAAAGAGCATTTCGGGCGGATCTTCTACAACCAGGCCCGGCTGTCCGCGCTCGGCATCCCCCAGATCTCGGTCGTCATGGGCTCGTGCACGGCCGGGGGCGCCTACGTCCCGGCCATGAGCGACGAGACGGTCATCGTCCGGCGCCAGGGCACGATCTTCATCGGCGGCCCGCCGCTCGTCAAGGCGGCGACCGGCGAGGAGGTCAGCGACGAGGACCTCGGCGGGGCCGACGTCCACTGCCGCATCTCGGGCGTCTCCGACTACTACGCGGCCGACGACGCCCACGCCCTCGAGATCGCCCGCAACGTCGTCGAGACCCTCGATCCGCCGCGGCGCTTCGAGCTGGCCGCGGCCGCCCCGGAAGACCCGCACTACGACCCGAAGGAGCTCTACGGCATCGTCCCGCCGGACCTGCGCAGGTCGTTCGACATGCGGGAGGTCATCGCCCGGCTCGTCGACGGCAGCCGGTTCCAGGAGTTCAAGGAGCTCTACGCCCAGACCCTGGTCTGCGGCTTCGCCCGGATCATGGGCTACCCCGTGGGCATCCTGGCCAACAACGGGGTGCTCTTCTCCGAGAGCGCGCTCAAGGGGGCCCACTTCGTGACGCTCTGCGCCATGCGCAAGGTCCCCCTCGTCTTCCTCCAGAACATCACCGGGTTCATCGTCGGCAAGCAGTACGAGCACCGCGGCATCGCCCGCGACGGGGCCAAGCTCGTCCACGCCGTGGCCAACGCCGACGTGCCCAAGTTCACGGTCATCGTCGGCGGCTCCTACGGCGCCGGCAACTACGCCATGTGCGGCCGGGCCTACGGGCCGCGCCTTCTCTGGATGTGGCCGAACGCCCGGATCTCGGTCATGGGCGGCGAGCAGGCGGCCTCGGTCCTCGTCCAGGTCAAGATCAAGAAGCTCCAGGAGAAGGGCGCCCGCATGACCGACGACGAGAGGGACAGGATGATGAAGCCCATCAAGGACGCCTACGAGGCGGAGGCCAGCCCCTACTTCAGCACCTCGCGCCTCTGGGACGACGGCATCCTCGACCCGCTCGACACCCGGGCGGCCCTGGGCCTCGGCATCGCCGCGAGCCTCAACGCCCCGATCCCCGACTACAAGGTCGGCGTTTTCAGGATGTGAAGAAGGCCATGACGGAGAGAGCGCACGGAACGATCCTCGTCGAGCGGGCCGGCCGCGTCGGACGGATCTGGCTCGACCGGCCCGAAGTCCGGAACGCCTTCAACGCCGTCATGATCGGCGAGCTGCGGGAGGCCCTGCGGGCGCTGGCCGCGGACGACGCCGTCCGGGTCATCGTCCTCTCGGGCAAGGGGACGTCGTTCTGCGCCGGCGCCGACCTCGAGTGGATGCGCTCCGCCGCGCGTTTCTCCGAAGAGGAGAACCTGCGCGAGACGCTCGAGCTCTCCGAATGCCTGCACGGGCTCTACGTCCTGCCCAAGCCGACCGTCGCCCGGGTCAACGGGCCGGCGATCGGCGGCGGGACGGGCTTCCTCGCGGCCTGCGACATCGCCGTGGCCTCGACCGAGGCCCGATTCGGGCTGAGCGAGGTCAAGATCGGGGTCGTCCCGGCCGCGATCTCGCCCTACGTCCTGCGGCGGATGGGGGAGAGCCGGGCCCGCCAGTACTTCCTGACCGGCGAGCGCTTCGACGCCCGCCGGGCCGAGGAGATAGGCCTCGTCAACGCCGCGGTGGCCCCCGACGAGCTCGATGCCAAGGTCGAGGGGATCGTCTCGTCGCTCCTCTCGTCCGGCCCCGAGGCCTTGGCCAAGGCCAAAGAGCTCATCACCCGTGTCCCGGGGATGAGCTTCGAGGAGGCCAAGCGTTACACCGCGGAGATGATCGCCGGCCTCAGGACGAGCGCCGAGGCCCAGGAGGGCATGGCCGCCTTCCTCGAGAAACGCAAGCCGAAGTGGTCGGAATAGGGGGGCGAGCCGCATGTTCCGCAAGGTCCTCGTCGCCAACCGAGGCGAGATCGCCGTCCGCGTGATCAAGGCCTGCAGGGAGATGGGCATCGGCTCGGTCGCCGTCTTCTCCGAGGCCGACGCCGACGCGCTCCACGTCCGGACGGCCGACGAGGCCGTCCCCATCGGGCCTTCGCCCGCCGCCGAGAGCTATCTCCACATGGACAAGATCGTCGCGGCGGCCCGGGCGACGGGCGCCGAGGCCATCCATCCGGGCTACGGTTTTCTGGCCGAGAACGCCGCCTTCGCCCGGCTGTGCGAGAGAGAGGGGATCGTGTTCATCGGCCCCTCGTCGTCCGCCCTCGAGCTCGTCGGCGACAAGGTCCGGGCCCGCCAGACCATGGACAAGGCCGGCGTCCCGACCGTTCCCGGGATGAAGTCCTGTTCCGCTTCGCCCGAGGAGTTCCGGGCCGCGGCCAAAGCCCTCGGCTACCCCGTCATGGTCAAGGCCTCGGCCGGAGGGGGCGGCAAGGGGATGCGAGTCGTCGCGGACGACGGCGGGCTCGGCCCGGCCCTCGAGGCCGGCCGCCGGGAGGCGGGATCGGCTTTCGGCGACGACTCGGTCTACCTGGAGAAATGCATCGAGGAGCCGCGCCACGTCGAGTTCCAGGTCCTGGCCGACAACGACGGCCGGACGGTCCATCTGTACGAGCGGGAATGCTCGATCCAGCGGCGCCACCAGAAGATCCTCGAGGAGTCGCCGTCGCCGGCCCTCGATCCCGGCCTCCGCCGCGAGATGGGCGAGACGGCCGTCCGGGCCATGCGGGCGGCGGGCTACAACAACGCCGGGACGGTCGAGTTCCTGCTCGACAAGGACCGCCGCTTCTATTTCCTCGAGGTCAACGCCCGGCTCCAGGTCGAGCACCCCGTCACCGAGCTCGTGACGGGCGTCGATCTCGTCCGCCAGCAGATCCTCATCGCCTCGGGCGCCGGGCTTTCGCTCCGGCAGGAGGACGTCCGGCAGCGGGGGCACGCCATCGAGTGCCGCATCTACGCCGAGGACCCGAAGACGAACTTCCTTCCCTCGGCCGGCCGCATCGTCCTCCTTCGCGAGCCGAAGGGGCCCGGCGTCAGGTTCGACAGCGGCGTTGACGAGGGCTTCGAAGTGCCGGTCTACTACGATCCCATCCTGGCCAAGCTCATCGTCTGGGCCGAGGACCGGGAGGCCGCCCGCCGGCGGATGGCCGCGGCCCTCGAGGACTGCGTCATCCTCGGCATTCGCACGACCGCCGGGTTCCTGCGGGACGTCGTCGACCATCCGGAGTTCCGGGCCGGAAGGGCGACGACCTCGTTCATCGGCAGGCACTTCGCGTCGTGGGGGTCGGGAGAGGGCGAGGAGGACCGGGAACGGCTGGCCCTGGCCGCGGCCGCTGTCGAGGCCCTCAGCCCGGGCGCGGCCCCGGCGGGGGCGGCCGGGCCGGGCCGGAAAAAGGACGTGGCCACGCCCTGGACGATCCTGGGCCGCTGGCGGGCGGGAGGCGAGCCGTGAGCCGCTCCGCCTTCGAATTCCTCCTCGACGGCCAGGTCCGGAAGATCTTCGTGGAGTCCGGGGAGGGGACCCTCGTCGTCGACGAGGGCGGCCGCGTCCTCGAAGCCGCGGTCCGGAGGATCTCGGCCAACGAGCTCAGGTTCCTTGTCGGGGGCCGTTCCGTGCGCGTTTTCCTGGCCCGGGACGGCGAGCGCACGCACGTCGCCGTCGACGGCCGCCAGTACGTCGTCTCCGAATCCCGCGCCGGAACGGGCCGTCCCGGCGCCGGCGACGACAAGGCCGCGGGAGGGTCGCTGCGGGTCAAGGCGCCCATGCCGGGAAAGGTGACCAAGCTGGCCGTTTCCGCGGGCGAAGAGGTCCGCAAGAATCAGACCCTGATCATCGTCGAGGCCATGAAGATGGAGAACGAGATCAAGACCTCGATCGACGGCGTCGTCGCCAAGGTCCACGCGGCCGTCGGCGACCTCGTCGACGCGGAGAAGGTCCTGGTCGAGATCGAGCCGAAGGCCGCCTGACCGGCCGGCCCCTCCTCCCGGGGCTCGGGCGAGGGCTCAGATCCCCAATTTGCGGGCGATGACCAGGCGCTGCATCTCGCTGGTCCCTTCCCCGATCTCGAGCAGCCTCTGGTCCCGATAGAACTTGGCGACGGGGTATTCCTCCATCAGCCCGTAGCCGCCGTAGATCTGGACGGCTTCGTGGGTGACCCTTTTCATCACTTCGCTGGCGTAGAGCTTGGCCATGGCCGCTTCTTTGCCGAAGGGCTTCCCGTTGTCCTTGAGCCAGCAGGCTTTGTAGAGGAGGTTGCGGGCGGCCTCGATCTCGGTGGCCATGTCGGCCAGCTTGAAGGCCGTGATCTGGAACTGGCTGATGGGCCGCCCGAACTGTTGGCGCTCCCGGGAATATTTCAAGGCCGCCTCGAAGGCCCCCTGGGCGCCGCCGACGCCCATGGCGGCGATGGCCAGCCGCCCGTTGTCGAGGGTCTCCAGCATCTGGTGAAAGCCCTCGCCTCGCTTCCCGAGGATGTCCTCGTCGGCGACCTCCACGTCCTCCAGGTAGATCTCCGAGGTGTTGCTGGAGCGCCAGGTCAACTTCTTGTGCATGGGCTTGGCCGTGTAGCCGGGCCGGTCCTGCCGGACGAGGAAGCAGGTGTACTCCTTCTTGCCTCCCTCCCTCTCGCCGGTGACGGCCTGGATGATCGAGCCCATGGTGATCTCGGTGGAAGCGTTGGTGATGAAGATCTTCGAGCCGTTGATGATCCACCGGCCGTCTTTCCGGACCGCTTTGGTCTTGGTGCCCCCGGCGTCGGAGCCGGCGTCGGGCTCCGTCAGCCCGAAGCCCCAGAGCTTCCCTTTGAGGATCTCGGGCAGCAGCTCCCGGCGTTGCTTCTCGCTCCCGTAGTAGTAGATGGGCGCGGCTCCCAGGGAGGTGCCGGCGGCGACCGTGGCCGCCTGGCAGGCGTCCACCCGGGCCAGCTCCTCGACGACCAGGATGTACGACTGGTAGTCCATGCCCATCCCGCCGTATTCCTCCGGGATGACGACGCCGAAATAGCCCAGGTCGAACATCTTCCGGGTGATCCCGTAGCCGAATTCCTCCTTCTCGTCCAAGGCCTCGCGGACCGGCAGGATCTCCTTTTCGGCGAAGGTCCGCACCGCCTGTCTCAACATCTCCTGTTCTTCGGCCAGAGCGAAATCCATGGTCGTTCTCCTCTCGGGCGCCGGGCGGCTAGGGCTTGGCCCGCGGCTTCCGCCCGGCCTTCTTGTAGACGACGGCCACGACGGTCTTGTCGTTGCCGCCCATGTT